>DASWXS010000657.1:0-2881 GCA_036405375.1 Bacteroidia bacterium | reverse complement strand
AGGTCAGCTTCCTTTGGAGATAATTGCACGCAGGATTCATTCAGGCATAATTGTCTTGTATTGTGATCAAATGAAAACTTACCAACCTGGAATTTATTGTTATCAGCCTGTTTTCGCGTTCCTTGCTGCCTGCTGATAACTGCATTGATCTTATAAAGCAACACTTCCGCATCAAATGGCTTTATAATATAATCATCGGCTCCGCACTTATATCCTTTTAATACATCTTCCTTTAATGTTTTAGCTGTAAGAAAAAATAACGGAACGCCTGCATCCAGTTTTCGAATCTCAGCAGCAAGAGTAAACCCATCCATTTCGGGCATCATCACATCTAACAGGCAAATGTCCCAATCGGTACGGGAATTAAATAATTTAAAGGCTTCAATCCCGTCTTTACACCAGGTTACCAGATGATCACTCAACTCCAGGTAGTTTTTGAGAACTTCTCCAAAATTCAGATCATCTTCAGCAAGTAAAATATTTATGTTATTTCCTTTCATTTGCCCTTTGGGATCGTTAATGTCACAACAGTTCCCTTATTCTTTTCGGATATTAATATAACACTTCCTTTGTGCAATTCTGCAATTCGTTTTACAAAACTTAATCCCAAGCCATATCCTTTATTGTAATGAATATCCCCTTTTCCGGCGCGGTAAAATTTATCAAAAACAAAAGGCAGGTCTTCCTTATTAACTCCCTTCCCTGTGTCTGATACCAGTACTTTAATTTCCACTCCAGAAATATATGCCTGCACTGCAACCTCTCCTCCCCTATTAGAGTATTTAACAGCATTGTCAATTAAATTACACAATGCTTTTTCCAACAGATCCTTATCAGCAAAAATTTGTTCACTACCATCATAATTAATTGAAATACGCAATTGCTTTTCTGTAGCAATGAGCTGAAACGAATCAGCAATTTCCTGCAAACTATTTTTCAAACTAAAATCCGAATATTGCAGCACAACCGAAGCAGGATTTTCGAGTAAAGCGATCTGAAGAATATTTTTTACATCTTCATCCATTCGCTTGCTTTGCTTCTTAATAGTAGTTGCCATTTGACCAATTTGAGGATCAACTGCCAGTGCATGCTTCATAATCACATCCGATGCAAGCTGAATAGTTGCAAGCGGTGTTTTTAATTCATGCGTCATATTATTTATGAAATCTGATTTCAGTTCATTCAATTTTTTTTGTTTCCTGAAGTTAGCAAGTGTTGAATAGAACATAAATATGATCAGCAACGTAAACAGGAGCAATGAAACAAGCAGCCACATCATTTCAGAGAATATGTAAGTATTCTTACCCGGAAATTCCACATATAATAAACCTTTTCTTTTTAATACATCATTGGGGAAAATATCTGCTTTATATATTGATGAAAAAAGTTTACCGGTGTCTGCACTTGCCGAAGTATATGAGCTGCTATCCCTGATCTTCATTCCAATACCGAAGGGAATATCAACATCATTTTGGGCTAGTGCATTTCCAAGGATCTTCTCTACCTCTTCCCCTGCAGGCAGCTTTGGTACCGAATCTGCTTTACCTGCCGCAATCTTTTGTATCAACACATCAATCTTCGACAGCTTGTTTTCCATTTCCGGTTCGTATGCCAGGTCTTCTGTTTCAATCACTACATTACTATCGGAAGAAAACACGAAGGCACCTGCAGATCTACCTGAACCCGATTTTGCAACAACATTTACATTCCCCGAATCATTTGTTATGGAATACTGATACATGTAGGTTGAAGTTGCATCGTCCCCGCTTTCGATTATGTTTGTCCCCGAATATATTTTCACTTTCTTGGCCGGTTTCCTGCTTTTTTTTGGTGACTTTTTATATACTCTCTTTACAATTGTATCGTTACTTACTTTGGAAATGAATGTGATATTTTCTTTTTGCTCCAGCGCTGCTATCGTCGACTGAAGTGAACTGAATACGGCAGCATCGAATTGCTTATTCCGGGTATCAATAACCGAATTCACCCAGTAAGCCTGTATAACCAGAATACCAACTAATACAAGGGCAAAGGAAACAGCCAGTATTTTATACCTGTTCATATATGCAAATGTACATGAATCCTGTACAGGTAATTCAACTTTAACTTTTCATTAACTCGCTTTAACCCTTGTTTAACTTAATGAGGCTTGTGACCAGACTACTTTTGCTCCATAACCAATTAATAAAACAAGTCATGAAAACAATAAGCAAATTAATTTTACCGGTAGCCATACTAATAGGAACAATCGGTACCGCACAGGAAAAGAAAACCAGAATCTGTTTAAAAATCGATGAGAACAAGGATGGGGTTGTAACCAAAGTAGATACCTGCTTCGAAAGTTCGGACCAGGCAGAGATCGACGCGTTTTTGAAAAAGATGGGCGCGGATGATACGCATATTGTAACTACCAATACAAAAGGCGCATCCAAAAAGGTAATCATTAAAAACTCAGAAGATAAAGACGGAAACAAAAATGAATACACATATACATACTCAAATGATGGTGATGCAGACGCAAACGTAATGGTATTTGTAGATGATAAAGGGAATGTAACCACTACCGGAGCTGGAGCTAACGGAGCAAGAGTCATCGTAAAAGAATCCGATGGTAATGAAAAGGACATAGACAAAGAGATTGAAGAATTAATGAAAGAGGTGGAAAAAGATGGTACTATAGATGTTTCGGAAAATGGGAAAACCAAAAAGAAAGAGGTTCGTGTATATGTTTCCAGGAAAGTAGAGATCAATAACATTTCATCTGAGGACAAAAAAGCTATGCCCTCCAATCTGCAGCAGATCAAAGGCAGTTCATTTGACGGATTAAGTCTTTATCCAAATCCTGCAAAAGATAATGTAACGATCAACTATAAGGGAAATA
>DASWXS010000656.1:0-3876 GCA_036405375.1 Bacteroidia bacterium | reverse complement strand
AAAAACAGATATTGAAACAATCAGATCAAAAGACCTTCAGACTGGAATAAAAAACTATTGTAAGCGCCAGGATATAGATTTGATCACTATCATTAGTAAAAAGCATTCGATATTCTATAATTTTTTCTCTGAGTCAAATACAAAGCAAATAGCCTTCGCTGCTAAAGTACCGGTAATGGCTATACACGAATAACACAGTAGATTATACAATAATGAAAAGCAGGAATGCACCATTCGAAAAGTTCGCGTACAAAGCAACTGTTTTTAGCGGATCTACACTGGCTTTTATGATGGCTCTTTTAGCAATTGTCATGTGGTTGATAAGCGGAAAGTATTTCAGTTTTTCGGACACATGGCAATTAGTTATTAATACCGGAACAACAATCATTACATTTCTCATGGTGTTCCTCATTCAACGTATGCAGAATAAGGACTCCAAAGCAATTCATTTAAAATTGAATGAATTGGTGGCGGCATTAAACGGCCCAAGCAATCGATTGATAGATATTGAAGACTTAACCGAGGGCGAGTTGGAAACCCTGTCCAATTATTACAAGAAACTTGCAGAAATGGCTAAGCATGAACGATTGTTATCCAGGTCACATTCCATTGAAGAAGCAATAAAGTCGCATAGAAGCAAATATAACAAAGCGAAATAAGTGGAACATATTGTATGGTTTATTATTTTATCGCTGATTGCAGAAATTATCGGTACAATCGGGGGCTTCGGTTCTTCACTGCTCTTTGTACCCATAGCGGGTTACTTTCTGGATTTTCATTCCGTTCTGGGAATTACGGCTTTGTTTCACCTTGCCAGTAATGTTTCAAAAATTGCTCTTTTCCGAAAGGGGTTCGATAAGAAACTCATTATTCAAATGGGAATTCCTTCAGTATTTTTTGTTGCCGTTGGAGCATACTTCAGCCAGTTCCTCGAAAGTAAACTACTGGAAATTGTGCTCGCAGCTTTTTTAATGATCATCAGTGTTTTTCTTTATGTCAACAAAACATTTTCTTTAAAGCCCACTACTTCAAATTCCGTGGCCGGAGGAGCAATTTCCGGGCTGTGTGCAGGATTACTCGGAACTGGTGGTGCAATAAGAGGACTTTCGCTTGCAGCATTTAACCTGGAAATGAATGTGTTTATTGCCACTTCTGCTATTATTGATTTTGGAATAGATTTTACCCGGAGTGCTGTTTACATTTCCAACGGTTTTGTGCATACGCATGACCTTTACCTGATCCCGATTCTCGTCGGGATTGGTTTTATAGGAACATATATCGGAAAAAAGATACTTGGCTATTTTTCGGAAAAGCAGTTCAAATTGCTGGTACTGGTACTGGTTTTTATAGTTGGTGTCATCACAATGCTAAAATATTTGCTTTCTTAATTTCAATATAACAACTTCATTAAAGGGTGCAGTTCTCCTGATAAAGATTATTTGAGCTTCTTATCAATCCGGGTTTTTACTTCTTATATCCGGTTGATTGAGCTTTTATAAGTAATACCACAAATCACCGGAAATCCGGGTTTGAATACATCTTTTGAGACAAGGGTGGATTAACATCAGTTATAGGTAAATATGAATCGAATATAGTATTTACTCCATCGAATATATAAAGCCAATTTGCAGTATTTCTATACAAATAAATTTGTAGTTGATGCTTTATAGTTCTTTTGGTAATTCTCTTCAATAATTTAACCATTCGTAATATGATTTTTAAAAATTATGTGTTGTTTTTTTTCCTGGTATTAATAAATTCAGTTGCCTTGGCTCAGTGGTCGACCAACCCAACTGTAAATAATGTTATCGCTAACCCAACCGGAAGCCAAACTGAAATTAATGCAATCGCTGATGGAAATAGCGGTGCAATTTCGGTTTGGACTGATTTCAGGGCAGGTTCTACCAGTGATATTTACGTGCAAAAAATTGATTCCTCTGGCGTGGTGAAATGGGGAATAAATGGCACTGTTCTTTGTAACGAGGTAGAAAGTCAATCGCAGGCAGCCATTTGTGCAGATGGATATGGCGGAGCTATTATTGTTTGGGTTGATAACCGAAGTGGTACCAACACCGATATTTATGCACAAAGAATAGATGCGAACGGAATAGCTCAGTGGGCAACAAATGGTGTTGCAGTTTGCACGAATTCAACCAACCAATATTCACCTAAAGTTATAACAGATGGTTTTGGTGCGGCTTTAATAGCATGGAGTGATTCAAGGAATGGTAATACAGATATATATGCTCAGTCCCTGGATATATTTAATTCCGGAAATCCGAATTGGACAACAGATGGAGTCGATATATGCTCGGCAAGCGGAGCGCAGACCGGGCATAAACTGGTTTCTGACGGAAATAGCGGGGCAATTATTGCCTGGCAGGATAAGCGACAATTTTTAAACGATAACATTTATGCCCAGCGGGTTGATTTTAGCGGTTCAGTTCAATGGGCTGTGAACGGTGTTGTAGTTTGTAATGCAACAGGTAATCAGGGGAGCGTTGATATAGCTCCCAATGGAAATAATGGAGCTATAATAATTTGGGAAGATTTGCGAAATTCGCAGTATGATATTTTTGCTTCAGAAATAGACTTCCAGGGAATTGAACAATGGAATACCAATGGTGAATCAATTTGTACTAATCCAGGAAACCAGCGTTATCCGAAATTGATTTTTGATATTAGTGGAAACTATTTTTGTACCTGGCAGGATGACGCTGCGGGAGATAATGATATTTATGCACAGAAAGTTGATATGTCAGGGAACCTGGTATGGAACTCATCAGGTATAGCTGTTGTAGCTGAAGTTGATTTCCAGGTTTCTCCATCCATTGTTCCTGATAATTTAGGAGGTGTAATTATTTCCTGGCAGGACTATAGAAATGGTAGTGGTTACGGGGATATTTACGCGCAAAAATTAGATGATGCAGGAAATCCCGGATGGCAGCCGGATGGAGTAGCAGTTGCCACTGCAACAGATGAACAGGGACCTTTTGTTTTAGTATCCAACAATTCTTACGGTGCAATACTAGTTTGGACTGACAACAGGCTACAAACAGAAACGGATATTTATGCGCAACGAATTTATAAAGAAGGGTATTTATGTGTCCCGATTTCAGTTCACCTGGGTACCGATATTGAACAGTGTGCGGGACCTGTTTTGACTTTGGATGCCGGAAACGTGGGAGCAGTTTACGCCTGGAGTACTGGTGAAAGCACACAAACAATATCGCTTTCAACAAGTGGTTCCTATAATGTGTTGGTGACTGCGCCAGGAGGCTGTTATAACAGGGATACAGTTAATGTTGTTATAAATGATTTGCCTGTTGTTAATTTGGGTGCTGATATTACGCAATGTGGTGGAAATGTGGCATTGGATGCGGGAAATACAGGAGCTTCCTATTTATGGAGCAATTTAGTTACAACTCAAACGATCCAGGTTAGCACAGGTGGAACTTATATAGTTGAAGTAACAGATGGAAATGCCTGCACGAATAAAGACACTATCGATGTTGTTATTCATAACGTTCCTATGGTCAATTTAGGCGCAGATGTTACCCAATGTTCGGGAACGGTTGCATTGGATGCACAGAACACAGGATTGACATTTTTATGGAGTACAGGAAGTGCCAATCAAACCATCACGGTTTCAGCAACCGGAACTTATTCAGTTATGGTAACAGATGGAAACGGCTGCTTCAATAGTGATACGGTTTCAGTAATAATTAACACCCTTCCCAATGTGATCTATATTGAGACGAACGATACTGTATGTACTCAGAACGGAAGTTTTAACCTAACAAGTGCAAACCCGGGCGGAGGAACTTATTCAGGAACAGCTGTTATCGGGAATGTATTTGATCCTTTAATGAGTGG
>DASWXS010000655.1:0-3198 GCA_036405375.1 Bacteroidia bacterium | reverse complement strand
TGGCCGATTTCCATAGTATTCTCCAGATCTTTCGTAACATAGCTCAAAATTAAGTATTTTTGCCGGCGAAATCTTTAGCAGAAGCTTGCAGTAATTAACATTGTAGTTTTAATGAGTAGTGGAAAAAAAGTAGGGTTATTTTTGCTGTTGCTGGCAGCAGGCCTCGTTGGTTTATTCCTGTATAAAAAATACAAAATTGCTCCCGATTTGCCCATTATGCAGCAGGAGTTGTATACAGAGAACGGTGAAAAAACCACACTCTCAGGCAGGAAAGGTAAACCCATGATCATATCCTACTATGCTTCCTGGTGTGGCGATTGCTTGAAAGAGATGAAGGAATTAAATGCTGTTAAAGATACCGCACTTGCCAATATTGAAGTAATCTGTATTACCGATGAACCGGCAGAAAAACTCACTTCTTTTAAGAACAAACACATGTATCCCTTTTCTTTTTACCGTATTGCAAAACGTTTTAATGAAATTGGAATCTATACAATCCCGGTAACTTATCTTATTAATTCGAAAGGTGAGATGGTTTACAATAAAGTGGGCGCTATTCGTTGGAAAGACCCTTCCTTTATCCAATACGCAAAAAAGCAGCTGAATTAAAACTCGCCTACCGAATTTCCCTGTTTACCTCCCCTGTTACAATTCCTACCTAATATAGCAAGGTGGTGATTGAATTTTACCGAAATTTGCACCTTATTCTTCATTTATGGAAAAATCTGCCGCGGCTTCAAAAAAATCACTTTTTACGAAATACGAAGTATTCGTAATTGCCATATTAGGACTTATACAATTTACTGTAGTATTAGACTTTATGGTATTGTCGCCATTAAGCGATTTGTTACTCGTAAAACTTAGCATTACTTCCGCGCAATTTACCAAGGCTGTTTCAGTTTACGGGATTGCCGCTGGTTTCTCTGCTTTTATTGCAGCCAGCTTTGCGGATAAGTTCGACCGTAAAAAATTACTCCTGTTTTTCTACACAGGTTTTATACTGGGAACTTTATTTTGCGGGCTTGCGCCTGATTACAATTCCTTAATAGCAGCCCGGATTATTACCGGTATTTTTGGCGGGGTTCTTTCTTCTATTTCAATGGCTATAATTACCGACATTTTTCAGATGCAGGTAAGAGGCCGTGTAATGGGCTTTATACAGATGGCATTTGCTGCCAGCCAGATCCTGGGCATTCCGATAGGGCTGTACCTGGCATATCACTTTCACTGGCACGTTCCGTTCCTTATGATTGTTGGAGTAAGTATAGTTGCCTTTGCAATTGTAGCCCTTAAATTAAAACCTGTTGCAGAGCACCTGAAACTAAAAGAAAAAAAAGTTCACCCCGTTAAACATTTACTGAACACCATTTCCAACAAACGTTACATCACCGGTTTTTTAGGAACAGTACTTCTTGCAACAGGCGGTTTTATGTTAATGCCATTAGCTGCGGCTTTCAGCATCAATAACCTGAAAATAACTCCTGATGAGTTAACCATGGTGTATATGGTAACAGGTATTTTCTCTATGATCTTTGGCCCTATACTTGGAAAAGTAAGCGACTCTATCGGTAAATTCAGGATGTTCCTTGTTGGTTCGGTTATCACCATCGTAATGGTATACATCTATACAAACCTTGGTGTAACACCGGTGTGGCTGGTAATCGGAGTTAATGTATTGCTTTTTGTTGGCGTAACATCACGTATGATCTCTTCACAGGCATTGATATCAGGTGTACCTACTCCGCAAGACAGAGGCGCGTTCATGAGTGTAAATTCATCTATCCAATATTTATCAGGAGGAATCGCTTCATTTGCTTCCGGCTTGCTTACTTACCAGGATAAAACAACCAAAGTATTTCAACACTACAATTACCTTGGTTACGCGGTTATTGGCAGCATGATAGTTTGTGCACTGATGATGTATTTCATTAACCGGATGGTAAACAGGGGTGGGCTTGAAATCCCTAAACATGTACAAAAAGAAGAAGTTGCAGCACAAGTGATCCCTGAATACAAAAAATAACGATTCCCACTTTGGGAAAATATTTGCCACACAGGGAAAACACGCTTACGCTTTCGTTTTATAATCAATTGGAAATGAATTGATTATTCTTCGGTTTTGAAGGGGTCTTATTTTTGGGTTCCCGTTCTCAAATCACTTATTATGAGAACTTTTACAAGATGCTTTACAACCGTTTGTGTTTTTCTCCTTCTAATAACAGCTGCTGCCTGCAAAAAAAGAAGAGAAGTTCTGAACGATCGGGTTACTCCCCACGATTATTTATCGTCTTCAAAATATGAAAAACTGGTTGTAGAGATTAATTACGTGAACGGATATGCCCCAACAGAAAGGAGCATACAGGAACTAACTTCCTTTTTACAAAGTATACTAAACAAGCCTTCGGGTATCTTTGTAAAAACCTCTGTGGTAACCGGAGGAGGAAGTTCATACTATACGCTTTCAGACATCAAAGAAATAGAAAAGAAGAACCGGAAAGAAGTAACAAAAGGCAATACAATAACTGCATACATTCTTTTCCTTGATAAAGAATACGTAGAAAGCCTTAATTCTTCCTCCAAGATCCTGGGCATTCATTATGGAACATCTTCTATGGCAATTTTTGAAAATACCATACGCAATTATTCCGGAGGACTCACTCAACCATCCGTTTCCTCATTGGAAACTGTTGTATGCGAGCATGAATTCGGGCATGCCCTGGGATTAACTAACAATGGAACTGCTATGCAGGTAAATCACCAGGACCCGAACCATAGTGCGCACTGCAACAATAAAAATTGCCTTATGTATTATGCCACCGAAACAAGCGATATAATTGCCAACCTTACCGGAAACAGCATACCGCAACTGGATGATAATTGCCGTGCAGATCTGCGGGCAAACGGCGGAAGGTAAACGGGCATTGAGAAAAATTAATTACATTTAAAACAACAATTCACTTTTGTTGAGTACTGAATAAATGTAGTGGAATACAGTAAAATGAAAAGTAAGATCTCTGAAATACGAACCGCTTTTGTGTTGATCTTTATCACTATTGCCGTTGGTATTGCCGGAATCCTGTTATACAAAAATCTTTCCTCTGTTTCTGAGGAAGTATCTGCTTCTTATCAAAAAAGGGAAATGCCTTCGGAAATGGTGAGGCAAATTACTGTTGAATTCAGGGAAGCAGAAAATTGTAT
>DASWXS010000654.1:0-3308 GCA_036405375.1 Bacteroidia bacterium | reverse complement strand
GTGTGCTGATCTCTACCTCTAAAAAAGTTACGCTTTCTAAAAACACATCTACAAAAAATGTAGAGAGCTTAGGAAAAGAATACAGTAACAAGAAGAGCTTATTAATGACCCAGGGTGATACCTTGAAGCTGGGACCATATTATGCAAGTTATAAAGCAAAAACCCAGGATGGTGTTCATTTACTTTACCAGGTGGAGTATTTTGAAAAGGATGAGAAAAATAAGTATACCAAAGTTTTTGACCTGTATCCACGCGTACAATTAAATGAGCGTATGGGTAATTCTGCCGAACCGGATACCCGTCATTTTTTTGACAAAGACATTTATACACACATTACTTACGCTAACCTGGGTTCATTAAAAGAAACAGACGAAGATAGGATGGGATACCTGGAACCAACCAATAATGTTGTGCACCTGGGCGATACTATATTTACTTCCAATTCAATCGTAATACTGGATTCGCTTGTTACCAATATGTCGAAGGAAGAATATGCGAAAAATGATACTTCTATTATTGTAACAGCGGTATTGAGAGCTTATGATATCGACACCAAAGAATACAAAGTTTATCCAAAGTACCAGTTGAGAAAAAATGAAGTGGAACCTGTCGAAGACAGCATTGCTAGCCTGGGTGTGAAATTTGTTTTCTGGAAGATTAACCCGGAAGAAGGTTCAGTAGAAATTCAGCATAGTGAAAAGAAATCGAACCGAAAAGATTTTATTGTACTCGAAGCATATTTGTTCCCGTATATCAATATTTTGTGGCTGGGATGTATTGTTATGTTTTTTGGAACCATCATCGCTATTTTTCACCGGGTAAAATCACTTCGTATTAAAACTTCCGAATAGTATGAAAAAAATGTTTTTGAACTGGAGCGGCGGAAAAGATTGTACCATGGCTCTTTTCAAACTATTGGAGCAAAAGCAGCCCATTGATTTTTTATTCACCACCTTATCGAAAGAAACCAACCGGGTGAGCATGCACGGTACTTCTAAAGAACTCATCACGCGCCAGGCAATGGCACTTGGCATTCATTCACGTAAATTGTATCTTCCAGTGGAAATGAACATGGAAGTATACAACAAACACCTGCTGCATGAAATGGAACTCATGAAGCTACGAGATATACACACAGCCGCCTTTGGCGATATTTTCCTGGAAGATCTGAAAGCATACCGCGAAAAACAACTTTCATCTGTTGGTATGAAAGCCGTATTTCCACTTTGGAAAAAAGACACAAAAGAGTTGATCACCGAATTCATTGATAAAGGCTTCAAAGCAATTATTGTTTGTGTGAATGCAAAAAAATTGGATCAGTCCTTTGTTGGAAGAACAATCGATAAGGATTTTGTGAATGATTTGCCGGCTGATATTGACCCGTGCGGCGAAAACGGAGAGTACCATTCGTTTGTATACGATGGACCTATCTTCAATAAAAGAATCAATTTTGAAAAAGGTGAAACGGTTTTGAAACATTATCCATCTGTGGATGGAAATCACGATAACGATTTTTATTTTTTAGATCTCAAGCACACCTGATACCTTCAGTAACAAAAAAAGCAACACTTACCGGGCATGTTGGAGCGGTATACAGTCTTTCAGCAGGACTGAATGAAGACCTTATGCTGAGTTGCGCCGGCGATCAATTTGTAGCGCAATGGAATTTGGCGAATGCTGCTCCCGATCCTTTTTCAGTAAAAATGCAATCGGTAGTTTTGTCGTCAGTGTATATAAAAGAAAGAAACCAATTACTGGTAGGAACACTGTCGGGATCATTACATATTATTGACCTGGACACCAAGACGGAAATAAAAAACCTTACGCTGAAAGCAGGTGGAATATTTTCAATAACTTATTCTGAAATACAACAAAAGATCTTTCTCACTACAGCCGGAGGCAAGCTGGTGATGTTGAATGCGCTGACTTATGTCCTGGAAAAAGAATTGCCGGTTTCTGCATTAAAGCTGCGAACCAGCCGACTCGATCAAAAAGAAGAACGACTTTATGTTACTGATGGAAGCGGCGAACTTCACATTTTTGAAACGGGACAATTAAAACATATTCATTCGTTTGCAGCGAATAAACTTTCGTGCAATGTGGTTGCTTTGCATCCTTCCGAATCGCTGATACTAACCGGGGGAAGGGATGCTTATTTAAATGCTTATGATGCAAAGAGCTATCACCTGGTTAAATCTATTCCTGCACACAATTTCGCTATCTATGATATTAAATTCATGGAAGGAACAGCTTGCTTTGCTACAGCCAGCCGTGATAAAACAGTAAAGTTATGGGATACACATTCCCTGGATTTTTTACTGCGGATAAATAAAGAGCAATTCGATGGTCATACGCATTCAGTAAACGCTTTGTACTGGAATAAAAGCAATCATTGCCTGGTAAGCGCCGGAGATGACCGAAGAATTATTCTCTGGAATGTAGCATAAGTTTTTGTCTGAACCGTTTCTTTTGGGTACGTCATTTGCTATATTTGTTATAAACCCTGCGTATGAAAATTATACCTGTTTTATGCTTCCTGTTTTTGTTTGTAAACAATAACTCTGTAAACAAGGGAAAAACAATTATTCAAAATACAGGATCAAAAGTCACTAAAACGCAGGCCCAGGAAGCGCTTGATTATCATAACCAGGCGAGGAAGGAAGTAGGAGTACAGCCATTGGAGTGGTCGGAAGAGCTGGCCAAGCATGCGCAGGAATGGGCAGATCACCTGGCGGAAACAACCTGCAAAATGGCTCATCGTCCGAAAGACGGAAAATTTGCAGATAATTACGGGGAAAATTTATTCAGCGGTAATGGAAAGGAGTATACTGCGCTGGATGCATCCAAAGCGTGGTACAAAGAGATAAAAGATTTTAAAAATGTAAAATTGTCTGGCTCCAACTGGTCGAAAACAGGTCATTACTCTCAAATGATCTGGAGCAAAACAACTAAGATTGGAATGGGCATTTCCAAATGTAAAAGCGGGAAGATCATTATTGTTGCTAATTATGACCCTGCCGGAAATATGATGGGCGATAAAGCGTATTAGCAGGGCCTCGACTTCGCTCGACCTGAAATTATTTTAATTGACACTTATTAATGTTAGTCCTTAAATACTTTCCATGGTTTTGGAAAGAAAACCCATCTGTTTTTAATATACACCCAGTAGTTATATGCCATCCCATATTCCGCGCCAACTGTTCTTAATTGCTCCAGCTTGTAGAAAGTAATATTATCATTGAGTTTATCTACTACTTTAGTCATGCCGCCTGCATAATTCCCTTTCCCGTCTTTTATATCCTGTGTAG
>DASWXS010000653.1:0-2685 GCA_036405375.1 Bacteroidia bacterium | reverse complement strand
GGTTAAATGACCGCTACAATGCAGCATATATAAACGGAGCTCCTCTTCCCAGCACCGAGAGCGATCGTAAAGCCTTTTCATTCGACATCTTCCCTTCTAACCTGCTTGATAACCTGGTGATTGTAAAGACGGCAACACCGGAATTGCCTGCTGATTTTGCTGGTGGTGTTATCCAGATCAATACCAAAAGTATCCCGGAAGAGAATTTTCAAACCGTTGCCGCAAGTACTGGTTACAACACATTAACAACTAACAAAGAGCAATATACTTATAAAGGAAGTAAAACGGATTGGTTGGGTTTTGATAACGGTGCAAGGAATATTCCGAACGGATTACCTGAAACATACGATTTTAAACACAACTACACTACTCCACAGAAAAAAGCGGAACTGGCTAAATTTATGCCTAACGAATGGGCATTGGAAACACAGAAATTCGCACCAAATTATTCATTCCAGTATACCATTGCACAATCCTTTAAAGCGAAAGAAAAACCAAGAAATTTCGGGATGATATGTGGGGTAACCTACAACAGGAATAACACTTTTAATACTTCTATCCGCAGAGAGTTCCAGGAAGATATTGATCCAACCACCAATAAATATACCCAGGACTTTGAATTAAAGGATAGAAACTACATAAGTAATGTATTGATTGGTGTGCTCGGTAATTTCTCTTACAAGATAAATGATAAGCATAGCATCAGCTTAAAAAATATGTACAGCATTAATACCGAAGACAGGGTAACTATGCGTGACGGTATCCGTGAGTACTACAACGTTATTAAAACATTGGAAAAATCAAGTGTTCGCTGGTTCACCGAAAATAAATTATATACTTCACAATTAGTGGGTAAGCACTTACTGGGCAAATCGATCAAACTAAACTGGATAGGTGGCTTCAGCAATGTGGACAGAAATATTCCGAACCTGCGCAGGATGACTTATACAAAAGCATCACGTAAATACGATCCTACTGATCCATACGAACCCGATCCGGTTTATGAAGCTGCCATCAATATTACCGGAACTTCTCCGAGTACAGGCGGTAACTTCTTCTACTCAAGAAATAAAGAAAATATGTACAGCTTTGTTTCTGATGTAGCCATTCCGATTGAGTGGAAAAAAATTAAACTGTCAACCGAAATTAAAGCAGGTGGTGGTTACCAAAGAAGGGTTCGTGATTTCGACGCGCGTTTCTTAGGCTTCACAAGATACCAGATTCCCGGGAAAACAGTATTTGACAAATCACTTCTTGTATTACCTGAAGAAGATATTTTCGCTCCGGAAAATCTTGGTATGCTTGCCAATGGTAAAGGCGGATTCAAACTCGAAGAGGCTTCTAAACCAAACGATTCTTATGATGCGTCTTCTCAACTATCTTCAGGATTTGTAATGTTCGACCACCGTTTCAGAAGCTGGTTACGTTTGATCTGGGGTGCACGTATGGAGCATTTCAACCAAAGACTTGGTTCGTTTGAAGACGATGGTACTCCGGTGGTTGTAGATACAAGTTATTCAGACATCCTTCCTTCTGCAAATGCGATCTTCTCTCTTACCGAAAAACAAAACATTCGCGCGAGTTATTACAAAACGCTTTCAAGACCCGAATTCAGGGAATTGGCGCCATTCGGATTCTACGATTTCGTGACTAACTTCTCTATAAGAGGTAACCAGCACTTACAGCGTGCATTGATCAACAACTATGATCTTCGTTATGAGTTTTACCCGGGAAGAGGCCAGATCGTTTCTGTTTCCGGTTTCTATAAAACATTTAAGAACGCGATTGAGCAAATCAACAGGGCTGATGAAACCAGGGCGCTTACTTACCAGAACGTAGACAAAGCAACTAACTATGGTTTTGAAGTAGAGTTGAGAATGATCCTTGGTGTAATATTAAATAAAGATTCAAGCAAATTCCTGAACAACCTTACTTTATTCACTAATTATGCATACATACGTTCTAAAGTTGATGTAAGTAATGTAAAAGGGTCAATCACAACTGAGCGTGCACTCCAGGGCCAATCACCTTACATCGTTAACGCAGGCATTCAATACCTGGATACCGACAAAGGATGGGGATTCAGCACTGCAGTGAACAGGATCGGGAGAAGGATTGCTATTGTAGGTAACACAACCGAGCCGGATATCTGGGAGCAGGGAAGAACAGTTCTCGACTTCCAATTATCGAAAGCCTTCTTAAAAAAGAAAACACTTGAAGTAAAATTCAACATCCGTGATGCTTTGGCTCAAACTCAATATTTTTACCAGGATACGGATAAAGACAAAAAACTTAACATCAGAAAAGATAATGTAATGGCTGAAACTAATTTCGGAACAACATTCAGCTTCGGAGTTTCATTCAAATTCTAAAAATCAATCGATCATGGATCAACGGCTCTTCCTTATGGTTGAGCCGTTTTTGCTTTAAAGCATCTTATGTGCAAAAACTTACACATCCATCTCACCGCCTCAAAACGCGCTTAATATTCCCATAACAATTAAATAAGTTATTGGTAAATTTTTAAACATGCGTGCGCAATATGAAGGTTCTAATTTCGCTGCGTTCAAAAAACATTATAATCAAAAAAATGAAAAAAATTTACTTATCAGTATTATCCTTGTTAGCAGCTGGATCAATCAGCGCGCAAGGTTTCTGGACTCCTACCGCTTACAAAGGTGCATT
>DASWXS010000652.1:0-4381 GCA_036405375.1 Bacteroidia bacterium | reverse complement strand
TTTTTACGATGTCGATATTCTCATCGATCAGCAACCCGATATAATCTGTTTTGATATAAGGTTGAGTTTGCAAAGAGAATTTCCCTTTGTATAGTGGCTTCAATTTACCATCTGCATCCAGTACCTCGGAAGGATTAAATGCGTCAATCCCGGAGAGCATATCAATTTCGCCGCTCAAAAATTGCATGAATGCTGTTTCCTTTTCCTTGATAAACGAAACCGAAACTGCATCAAGATATGGTAAACGGTTATTTCCTTCGAACTCAAAATAATTATCGTTTTTGTGCATTACCAAATGTGTTCCTTCTTCCCAGAATTTCATTTTGAAAGGGCCTGTTCCAACAGGGTTTCTGCGGAACTCTTCTTTGTAATGATCAACCGCTTCCTGCGGAACAACCGAGAAATATTTCATGGTGAGAATCCCAAGGAAGGGGCTGAAAGGTTCTTTCAGGTATATAGCAAAAGTTGAATCATTTACTGCAACAAAACCATTGTTTGTGTTTTTATTCTGCTTATCGATATTGTATAAAAGGGTGGTTGCACTCGACACCTTAGAATCATACAAGCGGTTGAAGCTATATACAAAATCGTTAGCGATCACTTTTCTTCCTTTACCTCCGGGGAAAATATCACAGTTGTGAAAGAATACGTCGTTACGTAGATAGAACGTATATACCAATCCGTCTTCACTGATCTCCCATCTTTTTGCAATACAAGGCAAGACCCGCAGTGAATCATTCATTTGAACCAGGCCATTGAATAACTGGTTAACTGCCCAGATATTTTCGAAATTACTGGAAGCAGCAGGATCGAGCGAAGAGATTCCTCCCATTGCTTCATTATACTTAAATACGGTGCGCGGATCTTTATTCTTGTCCTTTCCTCCACAACTACCCATCAACAGCAACATTACTATTGCAATTTGCAGGTAGATAACCAGGTATATCCTATTTTTAAACATGATCCGAATTTTACTCAAGTTTAAAAAAAAAGCAGGCCGCTTTTGGAAGAAGCGGCCCGGGGTTTTAAACAACTGAATGTTTATAGCAAATGGCTTACTCACCTTTAAACATGGGCTTTCTTTTTTCGAGGAAGGCATTTACTCCCTCATTGTAATCGTAAGTTGAGGCAGCTTCTACCTGCACCTCTCCTTCGCGTTTCAATTGTGTAGTATAACTGTTTACCATCGCCTCGTTCAATAAACGCTTGGTAAGTCCAATTCCTTTGGTAGGCATAGCAGCGAGAACGGTTGTTGTTTCCATTGCTTTTACATGCAATTCTTCAGCACCAACCACCTTGTAAAGCATTCCCATAGCAAGAGCATCCTGTGCACTTACTTTATCACCTAACATCATCAATGCAGAAGCGCGCTGGAAACCAACTAACCTCGGCAGAAAAAATGTTCCACCACTATCCGGGATCAACCCAATTTTACTGAACGCCTGGATGAATGAAGCATTGTCAGCAGCTATAACCACATCGCAGGCAAGGGCGATATTTGCACCTGCCCCGGCAGCCACCCCATTTACTCCACAAACAATTGGTTTTTCGATACTGCGAATCAGGGTAACAATAGGATTATAATGCTCTTCTACAATACGTTTAATTCCGGGTCCGCTTGGATCCATTGCTTCAGAAAGATCCTGTCCTGCACAAAATGCTTTGCCTTCTCCGGTTAAATAAACAGCACGGATGGATTTGTCGGCAGACGCTTTGGTTAAAGCCGCCTGCAATTGCAAAGCCATTTCCCAGTTAAAACTGTTGAACTTATCAGGACGGTTTAATTTAATTTTCAGAACCGCATTTTCTATTTCCGTAAGGATAAAACTCATTGCTTGATTTTTGATTGCAAGGTAAAGATTTTTTTACCACTAAGGCACCAGGGCACCAGAGTTTCACTCAAGAAATAATACATCAACCTCTGAGTGTCTCTTTGCCTTAACCTTTGTGTTCTTAGTGGTAAATTATGCTCAATGTTTCCTTCTCACTTTCCACCGGTAGCTGGCAGGTATTATTCTCACAAACGTAGATCAGTGTTTTGCCTTCCATATAACGATCTTTCAGCAAAGGAAGCTCTGATTTGTTTTTACCGATCGCGAATAAACAATTGGGCAGGTAGTGTTTGTTCAATTGTTCCAGCGCAGCAGAAGCATTATTACCAACAATCGCTATTTCCTTATATGGAAAAAGCAGTTCGCAGGCCAGCATTGCCCAGTTACTATAACCAGAAACATAATGCGATATCTCATCCTGTAATTTGAAACACATTTTCTTCGCTTTGTCTCCCAGGTGAGGTACGTACAAATAATGATGCAGCTTAAACATGTTGCGCGCCATTTGGGAATTAGAAGCGGGGATCACATTATCGCTGATCTCTGTTTTGCGCATGATCAATCCTTCGTCTTCATCAGAAGTAAAATAAAAGAATCCACTCACTTCGTCGTAGAAATGTTCCAGTGCATACGAGTTTAATTCACTGGCTTTCTTTAGCCAATCTTCAACTCCACTGACTTCGTATAGGTTCAGGTACCCTTCAATCACAAAAGCATAATCTTCCAGGAAACCATTAATCTTTGCTTCTCCGTTTTTATAACTATGCAGCAAAGCATCTCCTTTCATCATTTTTGAATCAATAAAATTGCATGTCGCTTCTGCCCTGTTTAAAAAATGTTTTTCTCCAAACGCTTTGTAAGCCTCGCAATAAGCTGTTATCATTAATGCGTTCCAGGAGCAAAGCGTTTTATCATCCAACCCGGGCCTTACGCGTTTTTCGCGAACAGCAAACAAAATCTGTTTTGCTTTTTTCAGTTCCTTATTTAGCTCCGCTTCCGAAATTTGTTTGCGGAGACAAAACTGATGCTCTGTTTCCTTCCTGAGCAATATATAATTATCATGCTCCCAATAGCCAATATCATTTATGTTAAAAAATTCAGAAAAGAGCTCCAGCGTTTTTCCATTCAGCAAAGAATCTATTTCGTCTTTCTGCCAAACATAGAATTTCCCTTCTTCACCTTCACTGTCTGCGTCCAGTGCAGAATACAAGTAACCATCCTTGTGCATCAGCTCCCTTTCCACAAATGCAACCGTATCAAAAACCACCTGCCTGTACAATTCATTTTTTGTTTGACGATATGCCTGCGAATAAAGCGTTACCAGCTGTGCGTTGTCATACAACATCTTTTCGAAATGTGGCACTTTCCACTCTGCATCTACCGAATAACGTGCAAAACCTCCTCCCAGCTGATCGTAGATGCCACCAAAAGCCATCTTCTGTAATGTAAAATGCAAATGCTTCATCAACTCATTGTCTTTTGCTAAATGCGCGTAATGCAACATAAAAAGATAATTGTTCGGGAGCGGAAATTTCGGTGCCCTGCTCATGCCTCCTTCTTCCTGGTCGAAAAGTTGTTTCCAGTTTCGTACACTTTTTTGCAGCGCTTCTTTTGTAAGCTCCCCTTCCGCTTCTCCTTTATAAATACTTTCCGATTTAAGCATTCCCTTGGTTAACTCAGCTGCATAGGAAGCAACTTTATCGTAATCATTCAAATGAATATCGGAGATGCTCTTCAACACATGCATCCATCTTTCCTTCGGAAAATAAGTTCCGCCATATATCGGCCTTCCATCAGGCAATGCAATACAGTTAAGTGGCCAACCGCCATGCTGGGTCATTAGCTGAACTGCGCTCATATAGATCTGATCAATATCCGGTCGTTCTTCACGATCGATCTTGATATTTATAAAATGCTCATTCATAATGGCCGCCACTGCCTCGTCTTCGAAGCTCTCGTGCTCCATTACATGGCACCAGTGACAAGCCGAATAACCGATACTTATGAGCATAAGTTTGTTCTCACGTTTTGCTTTTTCCAGCGTTTCTTCGTTCCAGGGATGCCATTGAACAGGGTTGTGCGCATGTTGCAAAAGGTAAGGACTGGTTTCGTGAATAAGTGAATTGGTATGCTTGTGTGATGTCATGCGATAAAAGTAAAAAGTATTAGTCTGAAATCGTTGCTTTTTATCTTTATTTGACTTAAATTTATAAAAGGTACATGAGTAAGGGAAACCAAGAGGAATAGCCATTTCACCCGTAATTTCCAGGCACTTACCCCTGTTTTTTACCAATAGGAATAATTATTCGACAAACGGCTTAAAAATTAGTCGAAAAAACACCACTATTTGGAAAATAATCGCCTTATTTGTACGGTAAGTTTAAAATGAAACAAATGATTGCTAGTGCTGAAATTAAAATAACCACGACCAATAAATCGAGACTAAGCGAGTACGATGTAAATAATGTTCCTTTCGGGAGAGTATTTGCTGATCACATGTTTGTGGCAGAATATGAGAACGGAAAATGGAACAATTGCTATATACAACC
>DASWXS010000651.1:0-1841 GCA_036405375.1 Bacteroidia bacterium | reverse complement strand
GGTTCGTTTAAATTGGGTTCGCCAATCCAAGTTGGATGTGATGCTTCGCAAGTAGTACATCTGCTAACTTCAGGAGGTGTTTTTTTCAAATCGAAGCCCGAATAACCGTAAATATTAATTCTATGTTTAGTGCTTTTAGGAGTTACTGTAATTTTAACAATAGACTTTTTTGGAATATCCATCCAGTAACCCACCTGGTTTCCTTCAAATTCTACATTTCTGATCCCCGGCCAACATGCCATTGAACTTAACTCAGCCCACTCCAGATCTTCTACAATAGCTCCGTTTTTTAAATCTCCTTTCACGCTAACCGTTGTTCCTTTTTTAACTTTAACATACGGAACATTTGTAGGCGTAGTAGCTGTGGTATGCGATTTTAAATTTGCGGGATCAACATCCTCATCATAATTTTCGCCGTAACCGTCGTAATTAACACGGTAGGTTCCATTGGTATTTATTTTTGCAATACATGCTCCATACACCTTCCCGGTTTTTGTATCTGTAACCTCTACTCTGTCATTTACAGCCCAAGCGGCAGAAGTAGCCGCAGGTGTGGTAGCAGGAACAACTGAAGGATTTGAATTTGTTGGCGCCACTGTTGCAGTTGCCACTGCCGTTTTAGGAGTAGTTGTGGTTGTTGTATTGTTTACTATTCCATTCTGAAAAGCAACAGTATTAAAAAATGCATTCGCTTCTGCATCGGTAGGGTAAGCAGATTTCTTTATAATAAAGGCCTGGTAGATAAACCTGCCGGCAGTCGTAACATGTATAGTAATAAACGAACCTTTATTGTTTATATATTTAATAGCGGTGCTGGCTTGTCCTCCAATTGTGCTTACCTGCTTAGCGTCTACTTTTGTAGCTTTTGCTTCAAGTCGGGAAATAATTCCGGGAATCGATTTTTGGGCTATCTGTTCACTTTTTACACGGCTGGCTACAAACGCATAGGTTAATCCTCCGCTGGCAGCTGTTACCTGCATCATAGTATCAGTTGCAGACGGTGTAATGGATTTATCTGTTTTGCCAGGAAAACCCGCTGAAACAGGATAACCATCACCTGAGAAATTCTGTGTAGTAAAGGTTTGTGCCGATAAGGAAATACCTGCAGTAATAAACAGGACGGATATAAGATTTTTCATATTGAGTATTTTATACTGCAATACTAGTCAGCTTACACCACTGTTTTTTCACCCATTCGGGTGATTTTTACATTTTCGATTTATTGATGAGTACCATTGCTTCCGAACGTGATGCAACATCCAGTTTCACAAAAATATTTTTCAGATGGGTCTTTATGGTATTAACAGAAACAAACAACTCTTCGGAGATCTGTTTATTATTCTTTCCTTCCGCGATCTTCTTAACTACTTCAAATTCCTTTTGGGTAAGCTCTTCAGAGGCAAGTTTATTTAATTTTTCAAGATTAAACTCTTCTGCCTTTCCCATGTAAGTATAAAACAACTCATACCCTACTTCCAGCACGGCATGAATTTCCCTGCCATTAAAGGGTTTTACAATATACCCAACGGGGTGAAGTGCTTTCACTTCCTGGATGGTTTGTGTATCCGCATAAGATGTTATAAATACAAAAGGCAAATGATATTCCGAATTAACCAACCGTGCAATGTCGGTTCCTTTCATCCCGGAATTTAAATTTATATCAAGCAATAAAAAATCAACGTCTCCATTATTCAATTGCCTGATAGTATCATCTGAATCAAAAACACAGGCAATATTGGTATATCCTGCCTCCTTTAAATGCCCTGCAATATCATCAGCTATCAGGGGTTCGTCGTCAACTATCAATATATTAATATGCTTTTGCATTCTTTTCGGTGAAT
>DASWXS010000650.1:0-7951 GCA_036405375.1 Bacteroidia bacterium | reverse complement strand
CTTCTGTACTTTTTTAGTGATTCAACAGCGTTAAAAAAATTTTCTTTATCCTCAGAAGTATACATAATGTTGTTAATTTTAATTTGACTTATAATCTTTTAATTTCCCGAATTATTTATGAAACAGAGACTAGGCCTAATCTTTGTTATGGCAAAATTGACATGATTCATAGTTCATAGACATGATATTAGCTTCCCCTTCAGGAAAGAATAGTATAAGCCGCCAAACCTATATGATTCTTACAAACAAAAAAACACGTATTTATACGTGTTTTACTTTTCGCTGATTTTATGATTAATCATAAGAAAATGATAGATAGTCATAGGATTTGATGTTGAGACCGAGGGCCACAGGCCAGTTTTTTAGTGTTAAGTTTTTAGTTTTAAATAGAGGAAATTAAGGACTCGACTGCTCCTATCCTGAAGCTTTGGGATTGGCACGAATTGACATCTTCACAAAATGATAAATAACCCGAATTCACCGATAAATGATTATATGCGGTCGGGCATGGAGGTTTTAGCCCGGCAATTGATAAATTTAGTGCCGGGCTTTTTTATGAATACACATCAACTGACCAGGCTAGTAATTGGCCTTATAGAGCCACAACGAGTAAGCACGTTTTTCATCTGTTTGCTTGCCGCGGATTAGCGCGGATGACGCAGATCAAATTATTTCACTAACCAGGTTTACAAAACGCATAAGTTTTCGGTTAAGAATAAATTGCTCAACATTAAAATTACTCACAATACATCATCCGCGAAATCAGCGTAAATCAGCGGCTAAAAAAGAAAATCTCACCTCAGCGAACGACGTGACACTAGTGTGCCTCCAGCCAGTTGCTTCCCCATCCCAATTCCTATGTTTGCTTGCCGCGGATGAGCGCGGATGACGCAGATTAAATTATTTCACTAACCAGGTTTACAAAACGCATAAGTTTTCGGTTAAGAATAAATTGCTCAACATTAAAATTACCCACAATACATCATCCGCGAAATCTGCGTAAATCAGCGGCTAAAAGAAAACTTCACCACTCCTTCGCCTCAGCGAACGACGTGACACTTCCAGCCAGTTGCTTCCCCATCCCAATTCCTATGTTTGCTTGCCGCGGATGAGCGCGGATGACACAGATTAAATTATTTGGCTAATTAGGCAATTGCTTTAAACTTATTACAATACATCATCCGCGAAATCTGCGCTAATCCGCGGCTGGTATTAATGCGCTTCCAGCCAGTTGCTTCCCCATCCCAATTCCTATGTTGCTTGCCGCGGATGAGCGCGGATGACGCAGATCAAATTATTTCACTAACCAGGTTTACAAAACGTACAGGTTCCCGGTTAAGAATAAATTGCTCAACATTAAAATTATTCCCAATACATTATCCGCGAAATCTGCGTGAATCTGCGGCTAAAAGAAAACTTCACCACTCCTTCGCCTCGGCGAACGATTTGGCACTGGTGCGCTTCCAGCCAGTTGCTTCCCTATCCCAATTCCTATGTTTGCTTGCCGTAGATTAGCGCGGATGACGCAGATTAAATTATTTGGCTAATTAGGCAATTGCTTTAAACTTATTACAATACATCATCCGCGAAATCTGCGCTAATCCGCGGCTGGTATTAATGCGCCTCCAGCCAGTTGCTTCCTATACCAATTCCTACTTCCAGCGGAACGCTTAAATCCATCGCAGTACGCATTTTATCTTCAATGATCGGCTGAATGATCGCAAGCTCATCTTTATGCACATCAAACACCAACTCATCATGCACCTGCAATATCATTTTCGAACGCAGGCCCTTCATCGACTTCAGTTCTTTATGGATGTTGATCATGGCTATCTTGATCATATCAGCGGCAGATCCCTGGATTGGCGCGTTGATGGCGTTTCGTTCGGCAAAGCCACGAACTACTGCATTTGCAGACATAATATCCCGCAGGTAACGTTTGCGTCCCATAATGGTTTTTACATAGCCGGTTTCGCGCGCAAAGTTTACCTGGTCGTCCATGTATTTTTTTATGCTGCCGTATTCTTTAAAGTAATTATCGATCAATTCCTTTGCCTCGCCACGCGAGATGTTCAGGTTCTCAGCCAATCCGAACGCGCCTTGCCCGTATATGATACCGAAGTTCACACTCTTCGCTTTGTAACGCATTTCTTTAGTTACTTCGCTTTCTGCAATACCGTATACTTTAGCAGCTGTTGCCGTGTGAATGTCTTTACCTAAGTTAAATGCTTCGCACATGTTCGGATCACCACTCATAGCGGCAACAATACGCAATTCGATCTGCGAGTAATCGGCGCTTAAAAGAACATGATCTTTGTCGCGTGGAATAAATGCTTTACGGATCTCACGCCCACGTGGCGTACGGATAGGGATGTTCTGCAAATTCGGATTATCAGAGCTCAAGCGTCCGGTAACTGCTACCACCTGGTTATAGCTGGTGTGAATACGATTGGTGCGTTTGCTTACCAGCAAGGGCAATGAATCTACATAAGTGCTTTTCAATTTCACCAGCTCGCGGTAATCCAGAATTTTGTTTACAATCGGGTGCTTGTTGGTTAGTTTAGAAAGTACATCTTCACCTGTTGAATACTGGCCTGTTTTTGTTTTCTTGGGCTTATCAATGATCTTAAGATAATCGAATAAAATTTCACCCACCTGTTTTGGTGATGATACATTGAATGCTGTTCCTGCCAGCTCCTGTATTTCTTTTTCAACCGTTACAATATCCTTTTCCAGCTCGGCCGAATATTGCTTCAGGTTTTCCCTGTCGAGGTGCACTCCTTCACGCTCCATATCAGAAAGTACATGAATGAGCGGCACTTCAATATCTTCAAATAATTTCTCTGTTTCGGTTTTCTTTAATTCAGGAGCGAAAGTGTTTTTTAACTGCAGTGTGATATCAGCATCTTCGGCAGCATAATCAGTAATCACATCCAGGGCCACATCACGCATACTTAATTGCTCCTGGCCTCTTGCTTTTTTTCCTATCAACGTTTCGATACTGATAGGCGTGTATCCAAGATAGGTTTCAGCCAGTATGTTCATGTTATGGCGCATATCGGCATTCAGCAGGAAGTGCGCCACCATGGTATCGAACAGTTTATTTTTGATCTCGATATTATAGTTTTTCAATACCTGCAAATCATATTTTATATTCTGCCCGATCAGTGTTTTCGAAGTATCTTCAAACAACCAGCGGAATGCTTCCACTGTTTTAACAGCCTCGTCTTTGTTGGCTGAAACCGGCACATAGTAAGCCGTGTGCGGAACAACGGCAAAGGACATCCCAACTATTTCTGCTTCCAGTGTATCCAGGGCTGTGGTTTCACTATCGTAACAAAATTCAGTGTTTGATTTAAGTAGGGCGATCAGTTCATTTGTTTTTTCCGGTGTATCTACCAGGATGTATTTATGATCCACATCCTTGTATGTTTTATAAACGGTTGCAGGTTCCAGCTCAATCGCTGAAGCTCCTGTTTCGCCCGGTTCTCCAAACAAATCGAATTGCCCTACTGTAGTGGTTGATTCTTTCGCTTTCGCAGAAGATTTACCACTTGATTCTTTTGCTGAACCTGCAGCTTCAGGCACTTCAATATCTTCTCCCAGTAATGTTTGTGCAAGCCTTCTGAATTCAAGCTCTTTAAACAATTCTTTCAGCAACTCCTTATCCAGTTCTTTACGCAGCAGTTCTTCTTCATTCAGTTCAACCGGTACATCAAGCGTAATGGTTGCCAGTTTTTTGGAAAGCAGTGCAAGCTCTTTATTCGCTTCTACTTTTTCTTTCATCTTCCCTTTCAGCTTATCGGTATTCAGGTACAGGTTCTCTACACTGCCATAATCTTTAATGAACTGGATAGCTGTCTTCTCTCCTACTCCGGGAATACCGGGAATATTATCCACTTTATCTCCCATCAATCCAAGGATGTCGATCAGCTGCGATACATTCTGAATTTCCCATCTTTTGCAGATCTCAGGAACACCAAGGATTTCCACGCCATTACCCAGGCGGGCTGGTTTGTAAATAAAAGTATTGTTATCTACCAGCTGACCGTAATCTTTATCAGGTGTCATCATGTAGGTAACAAAACCACTGTTCTCTGCTTTACGGGCAAGTGTCCCGATAAGGTCATCTGCTTCGTAACCTTCTTTTGATAAAGCAGGAATACGAAACCCTTCCAGCAATTTAAAAATATAGGGAATGGCTTTTTGCAGATCTTCCGGCATTTCTTCACGGTTTGCCTTATACGCTTCAAACTCTTCGTGACGTTGGGTTGGTCCGGCAAGATCAAAAACAACCGCTATATGCGTTGGTTTCTCTTTTTTAAGCACTTCCAGCAATGTATTGGTAAAACCAAATATGGCCGAAGTATTAAAACCCTGCGAGTTGATGCGCGGATTATTCGCAAAAGCAAAGTAAGCGCGGTATATTAATGCATATGCGTCGAGCAGAAATAATTTCTTTGGATGATCCTGTGTCATGGGAATGATTTAGAGTGACGAAGATAAAAAAGGAATGTGAGTTTTTACCACTAAGGCACTGAGGGCACTAAGAAACACTAAGTTTTTTATTAACCGATGAGGATAACTTTTTTAGACTTTATCATTAAACACAATAGTAAGGAAGATGAAATTCTACCACTTCGCCGCAGCGAAGGCACTGAGGGCACTAAGAAACACTAAGTTTTTTATTAACCGATGAGGATAATTTTTGCAGAAGAATTAAGAATCGAACTATTTGCACTTGAATATAAAATCTTAGTGAACCTTGGCCTTTTTCTTAGTGTCTTAGTGGTGGAAAAATTTACTGATTCCGCTCGTTATACCTCGTGATCACATCCACCAATTCGGCATAATGCATTTCCTGGCCTTCGATCTCTTTCATAAGCTCTTTATCATCAGAAATATAGGGCCTGATCTGCTTACGTACTTTGGAACTTATAAAAATCTGTTCCATTTCTTCTCCTGCACGCACCACATAATACTGGCTTTCCATTTTTTCATTACCCATTGCAACCGGTGGTTTGTATTCGAAGAGGGTTACTTTGCCCGTGCAGATCACCTGCATAAACACCCACATTTCCAATAGTTTTACGGAAGCATAATGACGGTCTTCAACACCATATCCATGAATTTTTGCAGGAAGCATTTGTTTGCCACCTCCTGTGTGAATGTTTAGTGGACGGAAAAACATTTTCACATAATAATCCATCTCATTTTTGGTAAAGAGCTTAACCTCACCTTTGATGGTATCATTTTTTGCATTGAGGTAATAACCTGCCGCAAATTCATTCTGAGACCGGGCAGTAAATGCAAAAACAATAAATATAAAAGCTATGAATGCAGGCCTCATTAAAGAATTAATTACCTTGCTAAAATAACAAATTTTAAGCCAATAGCAATCTGCCAAGAGGGTTATTATTCTTTGTTGATGATGAGCTTTTGCTGCCGTGAATTGCTTGGAGTTACAACCTTTACAATATAAAGCCCGTTCTGCAGGCTGCCTGTATCAACCAGGAAACGGTTATCATCATTTTTTACAATAAGACTTGTTCTTTTCACACAAGTACCCTTTGAATCGTAAATCTCCAGCGATGCCAGGTATTCTTTTTCACTGCTGATATCAATGGTGAGTTCCGACTTTTCAAGTGGATTAGGATACACTGCAAAAGAATTTATTTCCGAAGAAAAATCTACCTGCCTCAAAGGGAAATAACGCTTTTCACCATCATTATCTGCCTGCACAATACGATAATAATTAAGTCCTTTCAAAGGTGCTTCATCATAATAAACGTATTCTGTTTCGGTAGATGGAGCCCCGGTAGCCTTAACCTGCGTAAGCGTTACAAAGTTTTTTCCATTATCCGAACGCTGAATTTCAAAATGGTTGCTGTTTATTTCTGATGAAGTAATCCACTCCAGCTTTGCCATGTTTTTTTCTTTATACAACGAAAATGATTTTAAATCTACAGGCAATACAACTGCACCATTGAATGTAAAGTTACAGCTGGCTCCTGCCTGCCCATCAACAGCCAAAATGTATGTACCCGTTGGTAATGGATTAGGAGATGCCGTAACGCTTACTGCGCCTGTTCCTGAAGCACATCCGTGATAGTTTGATCCGTACAAACCAACGGTATTACAATTATTATCGAATATGGCAAGCTGTATGGCATTACCACCGCCTGAGCAGGTTGTACCCGTAAGATCTACTCTAACAGGTTGTGGTGTACCTGCTGTAACGTTAAATGTATAAAAGGTACTGTTATCCGTTGAATTCCATCCGCAATTGGATGCACCACTTATGGCATTACCTATGCCTGCCATATCGCAGCCCAGTGCATTGGCATTGCTGCCGGTTGTTGTTAAGGTAACCGCTCCCGAGCAAACATCATTTGCGGGACGTGGAATAGCTGCACATCCTGCTACATTGGAGAGAGTTGCCGTCCAGCCCGTGCTTACTGTTGTTGCATTGGAGTGAAAAACAAAGGTGAGACAACCTGTAGTTGAAGTAACTATATTGGATGCTGCCGTACAAGTTGCCCCCGTTCCGGCATTACAGACTAATGCAGTATTGCATATGGAGCCAACCCATGGCGAAGGTGTGGTATAGGCTACGGTAGTCCCGTCAAAAACATCCAGGTAATCGTTCAGGCAGGCGCCTCCGCTGCTTAAACTTCTTGCTGTAAATGTTGCCCTTAAACAAGTGTTGTTGCTTGAACAAATCGTGCGCTGCCAATCAGTGCTATTATAATAATTTGCACTTGGTCCGCCTTCATCATAAAAATTCATTGGCGAAACCGGGAGGTTTATGGTGCACCCGGAAGACATCCATAATACCGGTGTTGCCGGTGCATTGCTGAAAGTTACACTCCAGGAATTAACTGTACCTACATCACCACCTATTAAATCCCAGACAAGTAAATTCCAGATGCCGGTACTGGTGGTACCAAGGTTAAAGTTTCCAAGATTATCTTCGGGTGCATAAGGTCCGGCAGTATATGGAGTAGCTGCAGCAGTAATATTTGTTCCTGCAGACGAATTAAACACCGTGCCGGGGAAATTATTGGAAGTACCTCCTCTTAATACAGAAAGGTCAACAAATGTTCCATCAGGTGAAATGAGGGCAACATATAAATCTCCTACGGCTGTGTGTGTGATGTTAACCATAACCGATACTACACCCCATGATGCATTCATAGGAGCATTGTTGGTGCTGATGCTGAGCGGGATTAACTGATAGGTAGCCGCATTATCAGTAATATTGACAGCAGGACTTGAATAGGTAAAGGTTTGCGAACGTACGCAAACAACACAAAATAGTGATAATAACAGAAAAGGTAGCCTCATTTGCTAAGAATAAGAAATTAAGTTAATGCTCCGGTTTCATCGCGCCAGCAGTATCAATTCATAGGTTGGTTAGTGCGTGGCGTTGATTTCTGTTCATTTCTCAATGATTCATCCGATATCTTCTTCTGTTCATCAATATTGATGCATCCCGGCTGAAATGTTTTTCTTGCATTTGCCCGGACCATGCTTCTTATTGAATCTGTTTCAGCTTCCGAATATTTTATCGCGGTTTTTTCCGTTTTTTTGTTCGGATCTTCCTGGGCAAAAGAAATCAAGAAAGAAGCAAGAAATAATAAAAGTAAATACCGTTTCATTTTATGAATTGAACTAAAATCTGTATTAAAAATAAAACGATTTTTCGGAAAAATCCAAAAAATGGAAAGGCTTTAACAATCTAAATCCATTAAGCAGGCTAAAATAAGGTGCCTGCAGTGACAAATTATGACAAAAAATAGAAACAAAGGGTATGAGTTGAAAATTCAACCCATTAAAAGTGATGAACTATATTATTCAATCACTGCAAATTATTTACTACATTTTCCTGTAGCAGCTGCTACAGGAAAATGTAGTAAATAATTTGCAGTGATTGAATAATATAGTTCAT
>DASWXS010000649.1:0-3787 GCA_036405375.1 Bacteroidia bacterium | reverse complement strand
AACTCTAATTACACTCCTAAAGCAACTTCTATAAGCATTGATAATTTTTATGGTAATAAACGTTTGTTAATGGCCGACCCTATTAATGGCACCTTACGTTCCAGAATATTATACACAGATGGTTCATCCAATTTTGATTATAAAGAATCTTACTTAGTGGATTCGTCGATAACAGCGAACGCCGCTTTTGATTTTATAGATAGTGATACAACTTTTAACTTGATTACTGTTAGTTCAGAAACAACTGGTAAACTTGGGGTTGTGTCTTCTGGAAGAATGCCTGACGGAACTGAATATTCATTTATAAATTCTGACCTTATTACTTCTATGATTAACCCGGTGCAGCCAGTTGGTATGATTACCACTAAGTTTGGAAGTTCTTACCAGTTTTGGATTGCTGATCGCGGACAAAATAAACTAATAAGAGCGTTTATTTATAACTATCAAATAACTCCTCCTTTACCTGAAGGTTTAACTTTTAACAACAATACAGGTAAAATAGAAGGCTCCCCAAAAGCAGCGTCTTCTCCTCAAACATATCAAATTGTTATGGCCAGTCCTTTAGGAAACGACACCACTTATGTTACATTTGCAATTACACCTTCAACTGGTGTTTCAAATGCCGTTGGTACATCTACTACTGCGGCAACTCATAAAGACGGTGTGAATATTAAGTATTTTGATCCATACACTTGCAGCAGCTTAGTAGAACTCAAAGATGAAGTTGGTGGCACATCGCCAGGTAGTACTGAAGTTACACAATATGTAAGACCAAGTGTAACTACAGTTGGTAATAAAACATTTGTTCGACGTTCTACAACAATTACATCAGAACAAAATGAAAACATAAATGGGAGTTTAAAATTGATGTATTCATATGAAGACATCAATCAATATAACATCGCCAACCCAACCAACCTAATATGTAATACTGCGGGTACAAACTGTAATGATACTGTGGCTGGTGAAATAATGGTTTCCGTATTACAGATGCATGAAAGTGTAAATACTGTAACTGGTTTCTTAGGTAAAGATCCTATTATTCATAACCCAGTAAGAGCTACCTGGAATGCTAATTTACACATGTGGGTAACAGATAATATTATACTGGATAAATTAAGTGATTTTTATGCCGGGCCAACGTCCAACGCAACAGGATTTGATTGCACTAACGAAGGTGCAGATACATTAAGTGCCAACGACTACTATGTTTGGATCTTTGATACATTATTTACTTCTGGCGATTATATTGATACATTAGTAAACACAACCGGTTGTGACAGTATTGCACGTTTGAATTTAACCATTAATAATACTATTGGTTTAAGTGAATCGGCAAGTAGTAACTCTATTCGCTTGTTCCCTAACCCAAGTAAAGATGTTTTAAATTTGATGTTTACAAACAATGCAATTGTTCCTGAAAAAGTGAGAATAGTAAATATCTTAGGCAACGAGGTATATAACAATACGGTTTCTGGAGACACTCAAATTGATATTACATCTTTCAACAGTGGAATCTATTTTGTTTCTGTTGATACAAAGGATAAAACATTTGTGTATAGAATAATTAAGGAATAAACTCCGAATGCATTAAACTAAACCTAAGGGGGGCTAATTTCAGCCCCCCCTTTTCATTGTTAAAATTTAAGAAAATCTTATCTTCATACCTGAAGCCCACAAGGGGTTCTTTGAAAACATTTTATCACTCTGTTAAAGGCTCCAAAGTCCTGTAAATTTCAGTGTCTTATGGAAATCCTCGACTTCGTAGTACGACCTTTCCCCACTGGGTACCACTTCAAAACGAAAAAGCCTTTGATTTCTCAAAGGCTTTTTTTATTCCTATATCTTTCGAAAATCCTTTACCTTCTCCCTAAAAACTGCAAGCCTTTGCTAAACACATACCTGTAGAAATCAACAGCTTTGTTGCCGCCAATCTTCTGGTAGATCTTTTGTTTTTGCTTTTCAACGGCACGTTCGCCTATACCTGTGTGCAAAGAAATTTCCCTGCTGGTCATTCCTTCTACCATCATAGGAAGCATTTCCTTCTGGCGGGAGGAGAATGTTTCGCGATGCAGGGGCGGGCGTAAAAAACAGGTTTCTCCATTTGCTACACATCTAATCAGTTGAGCTAATTTTTCCATGTCGCCGGCAAAAGTATCTTTGGTGATATAACCTTTGGCACCACGTTGCTGATAGTTTTCTACCAGCAGTTCCTCGTAATACATGCTTACGATAATGATGTTTGATCCGGGCCTTTGCTTCATAATGAGATCAAAGGTTTGACTGCCATTCATTACCGGCATATCGAGGTCGAGCAGGATCACATCGGGATGAAAATGTAAATGATCCAAAAGCTCTCTGCCATTAGAGGCCTGGGCAACTACCTGCACAGCATGTGCTTCCAGCTCCCGGGCCACAGCTATACGGAAATTTACATGGTCTTCGGCATAGATAATACGAACCTTGTTCATAGGCTATGAAGCTGATGGATAGTTTTAGTATTGGAAAGGTACATAATATCAACTGAAACACGAGCGACGGGAAATAAATTACTTCCCTAAAACCTGTTTTTTTAATGGTTTCTTTACTCTTAATTCGATACTACCCCCAGCCCACCATTTCGGCGTTTTTTTACACAGGTTTGCCTTTTAAAAAACTATATTTGTATCAACTACTTCACATGAGACACCAGAGCGTCTGCAAAAAACTATTTTTCTTCTTATGCCTTTTTCTTTGTATCAACATGGCCTTATCCCAGGTTTGTTCAGGCTATGAAAAAATAAAGCTGAGTCTCGACCGTAATCTCGAAAGCAAGAACAACGACTCGGCTCTGTATTTTATCAATAAGATCCCCAAGCAGGAAGGCATTTGTGAACTGGAATATTTAACGCATAAGATCAAATACTATTTTAATGTAACGAATTACGATTCGGCATTTGTGCTGCTGAAAGAGCTGGACCAGAAACTGGCTAAAAATCCGGTCATAAAAAATAAGATCCAGCTGCAACACCTTTATGGGCAATATTATTACTATTCCTCTCTCACCGATAGCGCCTCCTGGTATTTTTTAAAAACGCTGGAGCTCTCCGAACAGCATGCCGACACCACCATGCAAATACGGGCATTGAGCAGCCTGGGAAATACCTTTGCCAATTTAAAACAGTTTGATAAAGCCCTGGAATATGCCAATAAGGCACTTGCGTTGTGTATAACAACAAAAAACAAAAAAACAGAGATTTACTTGTTGGGTAACATTATGACTTTCTATGGTCGTTATTATACCAAAACACATAACGCTTCTTATCTCGATAGTGCAGAAACCTGCTCCAAAAGGCTTATAGCGGAAGCCAAAAAACATAACAAAAAATATGAATTGCTAAAAGCGTATTCCGTTTTAGGCAGTTGTTATTTCAGTGCGAAAAAATTTGACCTTACTTTATTATACAGTGATAGTATTTTGCTGGTTGCCGACAGGGAAATGCATTTGCGCCCGATCACCCAGGCGTATGGCAACATTTGTGACTCGTACCTTGAACTGGGTTTAAATAAAAAAGCCAAGCCTGCTGCCGATTCGGCGCTGGTTTATGCGCTAAAGTTAAATGATGTGAGTACCATCGCCGATTCATACTACCGTTTATATGACTGCGAAAATATGCTGGGAAATTACAGGAACGCGCTTATGTATTTTCAAAAGTATTCTTCCCTGAACGACAGTTTAAAGTCAGAGGACCAGATCCAAACAGTAAACGAACTGGAACAAAAATACAGTAAAGCCAAAAACGAAAAG
>DASWXS010000648.1:0-4378 GCA_036405375.1 Bacteroidia bacterium | reverse complement strand
TCGACGGGGGGGTTTGGCACCTCGATGTCGGCTCGTCACATCCTGGGGCTGGAGAAGGTCCCAAGGGTTCGGCTGTTCGCCGATTAAAGTGGCACGCGAGCTGGGTTCAGAACGTCGTGAGACAGTTCGGTCCCTATCTGTGATGGGCGTTAGAGAATTGAGAGGAGCTGACTCTAGTACGAGAGGACCGAGTCGGACAAACCGCTAGTGTACCAGTTGTGGCGCCAGCTGCATCGCTGGGTAGCTATGTTTGGATGAGATAAGCGCTGAAAGCATCTAAGTGCGAAACTCGCCTCAAGATAAGTTCTCTTTATAAGGATCGTTGAAGACTACAACGTTGATAGGTTACAAGTGTAAAGGCAGTAATGTCAAAGCTGAGTAATACTAATTGTCCGTAAGCTTTCTGTTATAGCACACCTTGTGCTCTTGCATCATGTCTTTTCTTAATTTGTTAATCATATTGATAAAGTAATTAGTTCATTGGTTGAATAAGTTAATTAAGTTCATTAAGGTTAAATCCTTAACTTAATAAACCAATCACCAATAAACTTAATAAACTAATTACCTAATCAACCGTTTTTGGTGCCTATGTCAACGGGGTCCACCTCTTCCCATTCCGAACAGAGTAGTTAAGCCCGTTAGAGCTAATGGTAGTTGGCCTAAAGCCTGCGAGAGTAAGTCGGTGCCAGTTTTAAGGATCCCTCATCTGAAAAGATGGGGGATTTTTTTTTGACCTTATGTAAAATAGCCTCGGACTAGCCGGGGCTTTTGCGTTTTCATATTTGGAAAAATTGTTTTGCTAAAGTGAAGAATAACAAAAGCATTAAAACCTTCTGATGAAATAATAAAATTTCAACGACCTGCAAAATAAACGAAAAACCTTCGATCAATAATATAATTTCTCAATATACCTGCCTGTACCCGGAAATTCAATGATGCTTAGAAAGATAGTCATATTCGTATCCGAATCCAGTTGTAGAGAAAAGAAATGATGGGTATCGGAATGATGATAGGAGTGCATTACAAAACGGGTAATGCCGTTTTCAAGCTCTAGTACTTTTGTGTTTTTTACATGGTTTGATCCGCTTACTTCTACCCGTAGTCGGCCTATTGTACCCGAATGATCAGGCTTCCTGAGCTCCACCTGGAAAATGGTATCACTGCTATCCACAGATTTATTTAAAACAATATTTCTTGGTTTGCCGGCTTTGAGCCGAAGCTGTTTTTTAGAAAGTATATGCGTTTCTTCCTGCGGGGTGTAATAAGGATCATAACCTTCAGTATCATGTTCCGTTTCACTTTCTTTCAATACGGTAGCACCCTGTAACAAAATATGTTGCTGGTGAATAATTCCTAGTGGCTGCTCCCATACTTCAATGTTGATCCCGATGGTATTTTTGCAGTTTGGACAGTTGAAATGCGCTTGTGCTTTATACTTACTTTCTACCTCAGTGTTTTTGTTTTTTTTCTCTGCTTCAAATCGCAGGTCCAGTGTCGCGGTATTCACTACGTTTTCTTCCTTACAATGATCGCATGTATATGCAATATAAGTTCCGCCGAGCCGTGGTGGCGGAGCTGGACTTATCTGCTCAATAAAACGGTTGGAAATGTTGGACTTGATCAGCATATTGGCGATATCCAGGAAGGCTGCCTGGGTATACATCCAGAAATCTTTTCCTGCATGATCTTTTAGCTCTTTCACCAGCTCCCGGCGTGGCCCGTTCGTTTTGCGCTTGGCCGGACCTTTTTCATGTGTAAGTTCCCACCAGTCTTCCTTAACATCGTTATTTACAAATACAACGTTACTTCCACTTTCTTTCGCATGTTCCAGCAACTGTTTCCAGATAATAAGGTCGCCAAAGATTTGTGTACCTATTTTATCTTTCAGGTCTTCATAACCGGGTGGAATTTTAAACTCGAAGCGATGCTTTCCTTCTTTTGTAATTTGCAATATTTCATTGTAAGTGTATTCGCGTCCTACTTTAAAGTACTGTTGTATATGTTGAAACACAGTGTCGTTCTGTTCCAGGAGCATGATCTCCCGGATCTTCTGGTCCATCTGCTCCGAAAAAGCACGTTCAAATTCTACCGTAGTGTTCATGAACTTCTTCAGTTGAACTTCGTACTGTTCCAGTTCTTCCGAAACCATGTAAGGATGACTGCCGGCGTTTTTTATATTGTTCTTTAAGGCATCTACACGGTTAAGCGATTTACTGAATGATTCCACAATAGGTTTTACAAAATCTTCTTTCAGTGGCAGATAATTCCGGGAAATAGGTTCACGAATTTTAGCCGCCCTGTTTTTCAGAAATTCAAAATACACATGGTGAGGAATCCATAAACGATGTTTTATTTTTTCGAATATCTCCTGGTAAATTTGCTGGCGGGTATTTTCCGGATACATGTATAAGGCCAACAATGCAGAGGTATCAAAAACGAACAGGCAATTAGCCCACAGCTTTTGCTGACGTTCTTCATTCATCTGGTATATATCGTATTCCCGTGGGTTCATACTCCTTAAACAGGTTGCCGGATATAAAAGTACAAATTAAAAATCTATCTTTACTTTATGTCGTTACAGAGGGAAAAGATCTCGGCGCAGCGCCTCAGGGATATTATTGGCGGTTCTATCGGTAACCTGGTAGAATGGTACGATTGGTATGCCTATTCGGCATTCGCATTGTATTTTTCTGAAGTGTTTTTCCCCGATAGCGATCCCACTGCACAGCTTTTAAACACAGCTGGAATTTTTGCTGTAGGATTTTTAATGCGTCCACTAGGCGGCTGGCTATTTGGAATTATAGCGGATCGAGCGGGCCGGAAAAAGGCCATGACACTTTCTGTTTTACTGATGTCGTTTGGATCCCTGATCATTGCGATTACGCCGACCTATAAAGTAATAGGTGTATTTGCGCCTTTGTTGCTTTTAGTGGCAAGACTACTGCAGGGATTGAGTGTTGGAGGCGAATACGGGGTATCGGCAACTTATCTCAGTGAAAAGGCAAGTGTAAACCGTCGAGGATTTTATTCGAGTTTTCAGTATGTAACGTTAATAGGCGGACAACTTATAGCGTTGGGTATTCAATTACTTCTGCAAAAGGTATTTCTAACTGAACAACAGTTGCAGGAATGGGGCTGGAGAATCCCTTTTGTAGTTGGTGCCCTGCTTTCTGTGATTGCCCTGTATCTGCGTAAATCGCTTCACGAAACAGAAGCATTTGAATCGCATAAGAAAAATAAGGAAAAAGGCTCCATAAAAAAATTGCTTCAATATCCCAAAGCAGTACTAACTGTTGTAGGTTTGACATTAGGAGGGACAATTGCATTTTACACATACACCACTTACATGCAGAAATTTTTAGTGAACACAGTGCACCTGGGTAAAGAACAATCTACTTTTATTTCGTTTCTTAGTCTCTTTCTCTTCGCCTGTTTACAACCGGTATTTGGAATGCTGTCTGATCGTATCGGGAGAAAACCTTTGCTCATTGGTTTCGGGATACTTGGAACGCTATTTACTTATCCTTTATTAAATTCGCTGAGCGGAACTTCCTCACCTTTTGTTGCGTTCCTGTTATTATTTGCTGCTTTGATTATCGTAAGTGGCTATACCAGTATCAATGCTATTGTAAAGGCGGAGTTGTTTCCTGCTGAGATTCGTGCATTGGGCGTTGGCTTGCCTTATGCATTAACAGTTGCCATTTTCGGAGGAACAGCAGAGTATGTAGCTTTGTGGTTTAAGAATGCGGGGCATGAACATTATTTTTATTGGTATGTCACCGGTTGTGTTTTTATTTCACTGGTGATTTATCTGGGCATGAAGGATACAAAGAAAAATTCGGAGATGGATAAAGAATGATTTTTACCACTGCGACAAATGTACTTCTGAAAATTTAGTGTAACGGTAAAAATCTGGGAGCTATCGGTTCAACTGAATATACCCTTTATAAGTAGATGTGGAAGTTTCGAGAATGTAATAGTAAACTCCATCTTTTGCTTCCATTCCGGAAGTGGTTCTTCCGTCCCACCATTGCTTACGCATCGATGATTCAAACATCAGGATTCCCCAGCGGTCATAGACCCGGAAAATGTAACTATCGCTTTTACAAACTCCTGGGATAAAGAATACATCATTGGATCCGTCTCCGTTGGGGGAAAAATAATTTGGAGCTAAAGAAGGATCCATATCAACACAAGGAGTAGAAATAAGTAATACAGAATCAATTCCTTTACATCCGTTTGCATCTGTGGCAACAATGTAGTATTTAATATCAGTGCCCGATCCGGTAAGTGTAGCCGCAGAACAATTTGCACAGCTAAGATCCGTGTCAGGGCTCCAGCTATAGGTAAATGGCGAAGTCCCACCTATAGTAGTAAG
>DASWXS010000647.1:0-3378 GCA_036405375.1 Bacteroidia bacterium | reverse complement strand
ATCGAAAAGTATTACAATGATCATCCCGCAAGTTTTGTATTGAAAGATAATATCGTGAATGTGAACTACGTTAAGGTGAGTAAGAAAACTCCCGGTATTGAAAAGGCCCGTAAATGGTATATATCATCCAATCCCAAGGATATTGAGAGCTTGCGTAGTTTTTGTATACAGTTTGCAGAGAACTATTTTCTGGATGATAAAACCTGGTTGTTGTTTGATGATATCCTGAAAGAAGTGCCGATTGAAGATTATAACTCTGAATTATTTTTGAAGAGTAATAAAAATATAGAAGTGGCGGATAGCTTAAGCATTTACTTCCTTCGCATAAAAGGATACAAAATAAAGAACAGCCCTTCGCCATTAAGTTTTGAAAAAGAGAACATACGGAATATTATTATCAATAAGCGTAAGCTGAAGCTGATTGATGAAATGAAGAACAACGTTTACCAGGAAGCAAAAGAAAATAAGAATTTTGAAATTTACTAAATGAAAAAACTGATCATATATTGTGTGTTATTGGTAAGCTCACTTGCTGTAACCGGGCAGGTTCAAACTGTTGACAAAGTAATAGGAGTAGTAGGGAAACACATTATCCTTCAATCGGAATATTACAGCAATGTGCAGGAGTTTGTGAAAAATGGATTTAAGGTAAATGATTCATTAAAAAGCAGGATTTACGAAGATCTTTTATTCCAGAAACTATTGTTGGCACAGGCTGATAAAGACAGTATTGTGGTAAAGGATGAGCAGGTTGACGCGGAACTGGATAGAAGAATGGCTTATTACCTGAATCAATTTGGTTCTGAAGAGAACTTTTACTCGTTTTATGGAAAATCGTCGCAGGCATATAAAGAAGAATTACGTGATGATGTGAAAGATCAAATGGTTGCCCAGCAAATGCAAAGTAAAGTGGTAGGTGATGTAAAAGTTACGCCATCCGAAATACGTTTGTACTTTAATTCGATTCCTGTAGATAGTTTGCCGCTGATTAACTCCGAAGTAGAGATCGGGCAATTGGTGATGAAACCGGAGGTTTCTCCCGATGCTAAAAAAGCTGCATTGGAAAAGATCCAGGGATTAAGAAAACGTGTACTGGAATATATCTCAACAAATGGTGCCAGCGGGAGCAGTATGACAACCGTTGCGACGATCTATACCGACGATCCCGGTTCTGCACGTACGGGTGGTATTTACAACGGAATTATGCGCGGGCAGTTTGTTCCTGAATTTGACGCCATTGCTTTTAAACTGAAGCCAGGCGATATTTCTGAGGTATTTGAAACCATGTACGGATATCACTTTATGAAACTTATATCAAGAAAAGGAGATTTGATAGATGTACAACATATTCTCATTGCGCCGAAAATTGATAATAATGATATTGTATTGGCGAAACAACGAATTGATAGCGTATATGAAGCTGTCGTAAAAAAAGAAATTACTTTTTGTGAAGCAACACAACGTTTCAGCCAGGATAAAGATTCCAAAAACAATTGCGGAACCATTGTAAACAATGCAGCAGGTACTACACGCTTTGATGTTAACGAGCTGGGCGAAATCGATCAGAACCTGGTTTTTCTTTTGGATAAGCTAAATGTTGGCGATATTACCAAACCAACCGCTTATCAAACCAATGAGCAAAAGCAGGCATTTCGTGTACTTTACCTGAAAACCAGGACACAGCCCCATGTTGCAAATATGAAAGATGATTACCAACGGATACAGGGAATGGCGATGATGGATAAGCAAAAAAAGATCATCACCGAATGGATCAGTAAAAAATCAAAAAGCAATTATATTAAGGTTGACCCGGAATTTCAGAATGGTATATTTGAATACAACTGGAATTTTCCTAAATTAGAACAAAAGTAGATCCCGACTCCGCTCGATCTGACATTGGTTTAAATGATCTAACAGTTTAAAACCAAACATCGTGCGCAGTCGAAAAAATATTGAACCCCTGTCACATCGCGCGCAGTCGAGATGAGGCAGAAAAAAAAAAAATTATGCAGGAATATAAATCAGATGTTGAAGCAATCGATGCGTTTGTAGTGAGATACAAACAACTCAACAAAGAAATAGCTAAAGTTATTGTTGGGCAGGAAGACACGGTTAAAAATGTGTTGATCTCTATCTTCAGTCGCGGGCATTGTTTGCTGGTAGGTGTTCCTGGTTTGGCTAAAACTTTATTGGTGAACACCATTGCAGATGTATTGGGTTTATCATTCAACCGTATTCAGTTCACCCCCGATTTAATGCCAAGCGATATCGTTGGTTCTGAGATTTTGGATGAGAGCAGAAATTTTAAATTCATTAAAGGGCCATTGTTTGCTAATATTGTATTGGCCGATGAGATCAACCGTACTCCTCCCAAAACACAATCAGCTTTGTTGGAAGCAATGCAGGAAAGACACGTTACTGCGGCAGGTAAAAAATATGACCTTGGAAATCCGTTCTTCGTATTGGCAACACAAAACCCAATAGAGCAGGAGGGAACCTATCCATTGCCGGAAGCACAGCTCGATCGTTTTATGTTCAACATCTGGTTAGATTATCCGAGCTTCGAAGAAGAGATCAATGTAGTAAAAGCAACTACCAGCGATAAAAAAGTTGCATTGGACAAGATTATTTCTGCCGAGGAAATTATTTTCTTCCAGAACCTGATCCGCAAAATGCCGGTTCCTGATAATGTATTGGAATACGCGGTTCGTCTGTCGGTTAAAACACGTTTAAATTCACCGCTTGCTCCGGAAGTTACAAAAAAATACCTGGCATGGGGTGCTGGGCCACGTGCTTCGCAATACCTGGTAATTGGCGCCAAATGTCATGCTGCTATTAATGGTAAATACTCGCCTGATATTGAAGATGTGAAAGCAGTTGCATTACCAATCCTGCGTCACCGTGTTGTAAGAAATTATAAAGCAGAGGCGGATGGTGTAAGCATGGATAGTATCATAGCAGAACTGATGAAATAGAAAATTATTTCACTACCATAAAAACGCGCTGAATGAAAAAAATAGTACTGGCTCTTTTACTTCTTTCGGGCTCACAGATTTTTGCCCAGGCATACACATCTTATTTTACAGGCAACGCAACTGATATTATAACTAATCCTTCAGGAGGCGTTTGCCTTATGGGAGGTGCAACAGAACATGACGAAGCCATGAAATGGTTCCTGTTGCGGAGTAACGGCGGTGATATCCTCGTTTTAAGAGCTTCCGGTTCCAATGGTTATAACAATTACCTGTATAGTGGATTAGGTGTTACAGTTAACTCCGTAGAAACAATTGTGTTTAATAATGCAACAGCTGCTGAAGATCCTTATGTGCAACAAAAAGTAAGCCAGGCAGAAGCCATATGGTTTGCAGGTGGAGATCA
>DASWXS010000646.1:0-5293 GCA_036405375.1 Bacteroidia bacterium | reverse complement strand
GCTTGGTGATGATATTTAATGGAATTTTTATTGTCTTTCAGATCATAATAAATCATGCCTATGTGCTCTATCGTTCCGGCAGTTGCGCTGTAATTTTTTCCTGTATCAAATATGGCTAATGCTTTGAATGTGTAATCGAGTGCTTTGTCGTAAGCACCCTGGCTCCAGTTGATATATCCTATATTACTTAGTGCACTTGCTTCCAGGTAAATATTCTTGATTTCTCTTGCCATTACGAGGCTTTTGTCGTAAAAATACAAGGCCGAATCACCAATTCCGCGTTGATCGTATAAGATTCCCATATTATTGTAGGCCAGACAAAGACCTGCTTTATAACCTGATTTTTTTGCAAGTACAATTGCCTGATTTCCCAGGTCCTGAGCCTGAACCGGATCAATAGTACTTAACTGGAAACACAATGTATTCATGAGTTTGGCCTTCGCGGAGTCGTTGGTAGTTTTTTTAAGAACTATTTTAAGACTATCAATTTCCTTGCTCTGTGCATGTATTGTGGCATTAAGTAGCGTGATAAAAAGGAACAGAAAGATGATATTGACTAATTTCATGTGTATGGATAATGTGGGAAAATTAGGAAAGTATTTTTACATAACAATATTCATAAGCAATTACTGTTGATTGGTCGTATTAACCAGGGTTTTCCAAGCAAATATTTGGTATCTTTGCACCGCAAATGAAAACAAAAACGTTAAAGAAAAATAAGGTAAACGTAGTAACCTTAGGGTGCAGTAAAAACCTGGTTGACAGTGAAGTATTGATGGGGCAGTTAAAAGCCAACAATTTTGATGTGGCCCATGAGCGTGAAGATGATGATAACCAGATCGTGATCATTAATACCTGTGGTTTTGTGGACAACGCAAAGCAGGAAAGTATTGATATGATCCTGAAATACGTGGAAGCAAAAAAAGAAGGCGAAGTAGAGAAAGTATATGTTACTGGTTGCCTTAGTGAACGCTATAAGAAAGATCTTGAAGTGGAGATACCTGAGGTTGACGCTTATTTCGGAACACGTGAATTACCAAGAATTTTAAAGACTTTAAAGGCTGATTATAAACACGAGCTGGTGGGGGAGCGTTTGCTTACTACGCCAAATCACTATGCATATTTTAAAATTTCGGAAGGATGCGATCGCCCCTGCAGTTTCTGCGCTATTCCCTTAATGCGCGGTGGACACGTTTCGGTTCCGATAGAAGAATTGGTTCAGCGTGCTAAGAATCTTGCAGCAAAAGGAACACGTGAATTATTGATGATAGCGCAGGACCTTACCTATTATGGTTTGGACCTGTATAAAAAACGTGAGCTGGCACGTTTGGTGGAAGAGCTGGCAAATGTAGATGGTATCGACTGGATCCGTTTGCATTATGCATTCCCGAGTGGTTTCCCGATGGAAGTGTTGGATGTAATGAAGAAATACCCGAACGTATGTAATTACCTGGATATGCCTTTGCAGCACATCAGCGATAACATGCTGAAGAGTATGCGCAGGGGAATTACCAAACAAAAAAGTTTAGACCTGGTAAAACAGATCCGTGATAAAGTTCCGGGCATTGCTTTAAGAACTACACTGATTGCGGGCTATCCGGGCGAAACCGAACAGGATCATGAAGAAATGCTGCGTTGGGTGGAAGAAACCAAGTTTGAACGTTTGGGGATCTTTACCTACTCACACGAAGAGAACACACATGCACATTTGTTGAAGGATGATGTAAAAGAAAAAGTGAAAAAGCAACGTGCTGATGCAGTAATGAAAATTCAGCAGGAGATTTCATATAATCTGAACCAGGAAAAAATCGGGCAAACCTTTAAAACTTTGATTGACCGCAAAGAGGGTGAATATTTTATTGGCCGTACAGAATTTGACAGCCCGGATGTAGATAACGAAGTATTGGTAAAAGCCGATAATGATACTTACTTAAGACAAGGAGATTTCGTGAACGTGAAGATCAACGATGCGAATGACTTTGATTTGTACGGAGAAGTGGTAAAGTAATTACGAATTAGTACGAATTTTTTGATTACGAATTTATACGAATATACAAATCGCTATTTAAGTAATACTCTGCAATATTTGTGTATTCGTATAAATTCGTAATATCCTGTTGTAGTATATAGTTGGACATAAAATAATTATGTCAGTTCGAGCGCAGTAGAGAACTCGAATATAAACGTCTCGACTCCGCTCGACGGGACATTTCGGGAGGCATAGTTTATTCCTACTTTTGCCTACAACAGGAGAATTCGTAATAGCTATTCAATTTCAATTCCGTATCTGTCCAACAATCCACTTAATCCTTCTTTCGCAAATTTCGCTTTTTTGATCTTATTCAGTTCCGGATCGATAGAGTAGTGGAAGGCAGTGCGCAGATCCGCTTTTTCAAGTATGGTATTCTCAAATGTTGCCCCGCCAAGATCACAGTTTTTGAATAGTGATGTACCCAGGTCAGCTTCCGTAAAATCGGCTTCCTGTAAATTGCAGTCAGCGAATTTTGTTCCTTTTATTTTAAGCCGGTAAAATGAAGCCAGTTGCAGTATGCAATTCTCGAAAGTAAAACCTAACAGGAACGGATTACATTCACTGAAGTTAGCTCCCAGCAGTTTACAATTTTTGAAATTAATTGTTTTTAATGCCGTGTTTTTAAGTTGTGTAGAACTGAAGTTGCATCCATCAAAACTACATTCCATAAACGCAGAACCGGAAAGATGAATGCCTGTGAAATTACAGTTTACAAAGTTGCAATTTTCGTAATCACCTTTTGCAAAAGTTTCCTTACCGAAATCAATGCCGGTAAATGTTTTGTCTGTAAAAAGAGTGTCGTTCATATGCTAAATATACTAAGCCATTAAGTGAACAGAAATTCAGTAAATCAATTCCTGAATTTTAAATTAAAGATAAGACCTTTATTGTTTTCGAAGGAATATTTTCCATCCAATTGCTCGGAAAGAGAACGGATAAGCTCCATACCTAAAGAGTCTTTTCCGGCTCCACCGGATTGTGGCATTCCCGGGCCATTATCTTTTACTGTTAATTCAATATAGTCGTTTTTCTTATAAAGGGTAATGGCTATTTCTAGTTTTTTACTTTCTGATCTGCCGTGTTTAAATGAATTGGTAAGCAGTTCATTCAAAATAAGCCCGCTTGGAATAGCGTGTGACAAAGAAAGATCAATTTCATCGGCTTCTATCCGGATATTTACTTTCTCATTGCCTCCAAATGAATAAACCGATTCATTGGCAAGGTCCTGCGCATAGTCTTTGAAATTGAGACTGGTGCTGCTGTTATTACTATAAATCTTTTGATGCACTAAGGCCATTGAGAATACGCGGTTCCGGCAATCTTCCAGCGCAGCCTGAACTTCTTCCGAATCGGTGCTGTGTTTTTTCAGGTTAAGAAGACTGGTTACGATATTCATGTTGTTCTTCACCCGGTGAAACACTTCTGCCATCAGCACTTCTTTTTCGCGCAGCATATTATTGATCTGAGCTTCCCGGGCATTGGTCTCTTTTGTTATAACGGCTATTAATACTATGGCAGTCATAAAACTTAGCAGGATATTTATGATCTTAAGAGTAAGCAAATGAATACCATCTATATGTAATAGCATATAGCCTTGTGTAATGCCATATAGCACCAAACAAATGCTTATCATGTACATTATGGCAATAATGATCATGTGTTTGAATGTTTCCCTTCTTCCCAGCATTTGGATCAAACTTATGAGAATAGGAAAATACAAAAGCATCCCGTACGAATTTATTCCCATTTTCAGATTCAGGATGGCAAAAAGGAAAATACCAATGATGTGAAAAAGATAAGAAGCCCAGATGTAATTTTTCTTCAAATTGCACAGAATAACGAATGGAGCCAGTATAAGTGTAGCTAAACATTCGGGGAGAAGATCTGAAAAGTCGAAGACAGAAAATACAATTATGGCAATACACATATTCAGAAAACCCATCAGGCTCAGCAGGTTTAGCTTACGTGTAAGGTAGATTTCCCAGGGGAGATAAGAAGGTTTAACTCCGGTATTACCAAAAGAATGTAGTCGGGAAAAAATGCTCATAAGGATGTTTCGCAAGTAAATATAACAAATACCCGGCAGGTTTGAACATAAGCAGGTAAGTGAGTGATATTAAATGCTTAATGAGTAGAATGTTTTTGTCAGTTCAGGCGTTAATCCTTCACACACGAAACGATTCGTTCGTTCCCATTTATATCCTTATAAATCTCAACACTATCAAAACCTTTCTCTTCCAGTAGTTTTTTTACAGCGGTGCCGTACTTTTGGTTGATCTCAAAAAACAATTGCCCGCTTTCGTTCAGGTTTTTTAATGCAAAATCAGCAATGCGCCTGTAGAACAATAAAGGATCATTGTCCTCTACAAATAAAGCCAGGTGCGGTTCGAAATCCAATACATTCTGCGCCATGGTATTGCTTTCATTCTTTGTGATGTATGGAGGATTGCTGATGATATAGTCGAATTTAATGTTGTCAATATCCGCTGCGCTTAACATATCCACCTGCCTGAAATCGATTTGTGTTTCGTGTATTTCCGCATTTTTTTTAGCAACTTCCAATGCATCTGCAGATACATCTACAGCATACATATTTACGGAAGGTATATTTTTCTTAATGCTCACCGGTATACATCCGCTTCCCGTACCAATATCAAGTACATTAACCGTATAACCCTGTACTCTTTTCAGCTCATTTATAACGAGGTCTGCCAGCTCTTCTGTTTCCTGTCGTGGAATAAGTACATGCTCATTCACAAAAAACTTTAGGTCATAGAACCATGCTTCACTCAGGATATATTGAATGGGTTTATGGGTTTGCAGTGCTTTGCCTATGTCGTATACAATGATCAGGTCAGACTGATTGAGGTGCTCTTCCTTTCTTTGCAGGAATTCTGATTTAGTATAACCTAACACTTTTTCAAAAGCAAGAAAAGCCAATTCATCAATCTCTTCTTTATCATAAATGCCATTTAAATGCTGGTGATAAAAATGGATCACATCTGCTATTTTATTTCCTGATACTTTCATGGTCTCTTTTTGAACCATTTAAGGCATGTAAGGTCATATAAGTTGTTGCTATTCTTATATGTTCTTCTATGTCTTATATGGTTTAACTATTTAATTGATTATAAATTTTTATTACCTCCATTGCCTCTTTCACATCATGAACGCGAAGTAGTTTAGCGCCTTTTATTAACGCGATGGTGTTTACTACGCTGGTTCCGTTTAATGCGTTTTCTGCTGATTGCCCGATCACTT
>DASWXS010000645.1:0-3788 GCA_036405375.1 Bacteroidia bacterium | reverse complement strand
TTCGAAGTGTTGATTCCCTTTCCAGAGTAATTGATAATCTGTTTTACTCAATTCACCTATTGGTTTGTGAACGGGGAAATTGAATTTGTGAGCGTTTTTTAGCAACTGGTTTTTATACCAGCTCATGGTTTCTCCGTTCCAGCACACCACACCATTCTCGTACACCGATAAACTTTTGTTTGGCATCACCAGGTCCGGATCAATTCCAATAATGCTTCCAAAACCTTCGCAGGTTTTACATGCGCCAATTGGATTATTGAAAGTGAAGAAATTTACATCCGGTTCATCAAACGAAATTCCGTCCAGTTCAAACAAATTGGAGAACTGGTGAAATTTATTGTTTGTCTGGTCAAATACAAAACATTCTCCTGCCCCTTCATAAAATGCAGTCTGCACAGAATCCGCAACACGATTGGCCAGGTCATCGCTTTCTTTTTCTACCAGGATACGATCTATTAATAAATAGATTTCTTCGGCTTTTTTTCCTGCTTTGTAATCAGCAATTTTTGTGATGGTACCATCAACTAACAAACGTGTGAATCCCTGTTGAGCAAGGATTTCTAAATGCTTTTCTTTTTTTCTGTCTTTTGGAACAATAAGTTTGGAGAGAATGAGAACAATCGTTTCATTTTTTAATCCTGAAACAAAATCAACTACATCGCTTACATTATGACGTTTCACCAATTTGCCGGAAACCGGGGAATAGGTTTTTCCGACACGTGCAAACAACAGTTTTATGTAGTCGTATATTTCGGTAACGGTTCCAACGGTGGAGCGCGGGTTACGTGAAATTACTTTTTGTTCGATGGCAATAGCTGGTGAAATTCCTTTGATGTAATCAACGGCTGGTTTTTCCAAACGTCCGAGGAATTGACGTGCGTAAGCAGATAAACTCTCTACGTAACGTCTTTGTCCTTCTGCATATAATGTATCAAAAGCAAGCGATGATTTTCCTGATCCCGACAAGCCGGTGATCACCACCATTTTGTTGCGTGGAATAGCCACATCCATATTTTTAAGGTTATGCATGCGCGCGCCTTTAATAATGATGTGTTGTTTGGAATTCAGCTTGGTTATATCCTGGTTTATTGGAGGCATATTCGAGATTAAAAACTATTCTTACAAAATTGCGAATTGTTTTCCAATGCACGGCCCATATGTTAGTAAGTAACAAAATTTGGGATTGATTTTCAATATAGTAAAGGAACCTCCAAAATAAACTTTCAATTTATTTTGAAAATTCAAAAACATGTCCTACATTTGTTATAGAAAATTAAGTCATGCAATATCCTGAAGCCAAAGAAAAATTCTTGCAAACCTGGGGAACCCTGGGAAGCAGCTGGGGCATCAGCCGTACGATGGCGCAGGTGCATGCACTTTTACTGATCAGCCCGGATCCATTGAGCACCGAAGAAGTAATGGACGAGCTAAAGATCTCGAGGGGTAATGCGAATATGAATATCCGAGATCTTATAGACTGGGGATTGGTGTTCAAAGAGCTGAAGGCAGGTGAGCGCAAAGAATTTTTCAGGGCAGAAAAAGACATCTGGAAAGTTGCCAAACAAATCATCAAAGAGCGCCGCAAGCGTGAAATAGAGCCACTTTTCTCGGTCCTGGAAGACATTAAACAAGTGGAAGGCGATAAGAACAATAAAAAGCACCAGGAGTTGATAAATGCAGTTACTAATATAGAAGGTGTGGTGGAAAAGGCTGATTTTGCCCTGGAGAAGGCAATCAAACTGGATGAGAATGCCCTGGTTGGTGCTTTATTCAAATTGTTCAAGTAAAAAAATTTAATTTTATATTTCAATAATTATTGAAAGTTTAATAAGTAAAGAAATGAAAACAGGGACCAAAATAATCATTTTCGCCGCTGCAACTGCTGTTATATTCTGGAGCCTGGTTTTTGAATTCCATGAAATTCTTTTATCACTGGTAATTTTTGCTTACCTGTTTCAATTGTGTGTTGCAGTTATTAGAACTGTTGCCTATTTGGTTACACGCAAAGAAATCCCGGCTTCTTTAAAGAGATGCCATTTAATTAATGCATTTTATATCGGGGGCTGGTTTCTGCTGTTCTGGACCTTCAACGTTTTTGTTTTTCGTGTTTACCTTGCTTTAAGTATCCTGGTCATTTCCTGGTGTTATATAAATGTGATTTATCCTTACTTCAAAAGAAACCATGTATAATTCAATTGCATATATTATTTACCTCTTGTGCAGTCTTTTTGTAGTGATTTGGGTTGGACGACTGCTGCATAAAAATGGAAAATTATTCCTGGAGGAAACCTGCCCGGATAAACATCTTGCCGACAGTACCAACAATCTTCTTTACGTTGGTTATTGTTTAGTGAATTCAGGTTTCGCGTTCTTTCAGTTGAATAGTCTCGATACTTTAAAAGATCTTACTGATGTAGTTGAGTTCATTGCTGCATCGGAAGGTTTTATTCTTGTTACACTGGGCATCATGCATTTTCTCAATATGCTCTTTGTTCCTAAGATTATCCTGTTTTTCGCAGATACCCTGCCTACGGGACAGGCAGAAGACAAATTAATTACTAACCAGTCCGACAGGAAGTCGTCGGACATAAAATCACCACGAAGTAGCATTAATACCAAAATAAATAAATATAAACTTAAATTAATAAATCATCATGAACTATAATGTTTTAGCGTATGCAGTTTACGCTCCGGTTGCCATTGGCCTTACTATTTGGGTTGCACGTATGTTGCATAAAAATACTTCTGCTTTTCTGAAAGAAATTTTTGTAGAACACGAGAAAGTTGCAGAGGCTACCAATAATCTTTTGCAGGTTGGATTTTATCTTTTATCCTTAGGTTATGCGTTTGTACGATTAAGAATGAGAGGAAAAATTAAATGGGAAAACGGTAACTGGGAGTACAATGACCTTGAATCGTACCGGCAAATGATAGAAGAGCTCGCCGGTAAAATTGGCGCCTTCAGTTTATTTATTGGCTTTATGTTATTCTTTAATCTGTTCCTGATGTTATTAATGAGAAGAACAAAAAAGAACAAAAATATTCCGGTAGCAGTTCCTACTTATGTGCAGGGTCAGCAAAAAATTGGTTAATTAGAGCTGAAATACTGAACACTGAATAGAAGAAAAATTAAAATTAAATTCGTTATGAAAACCTCCGTTTTAATATACGATGATAAATGCCCGCTGTGTAAAGCATATACCAAAGCATTTGTAAAATTCAATATGCTGGGAGGAGAAGGACGCGTTTCCTTCTCCGAATTGAATGACCAGCAATTTATAAATGCAGTCGATTGGAATCGCGCACGCAATGAAATTCCTTTGATTGATGAAAAGGAAAACAAAGTATATTATGGTGTAGATGCTTTACTCAGGATTCTTGGCGACAAATGGACTTTCTTTAAATGGTATGCTAAGCAGAATGCATTGGTGACACTCGCCAGAAAAGCCTATAAATTTATTTCGTATAACAGGCGTGTAATTATTCCGGGTGAACATGGCGAATGTAAGTATGATTCGGCTCCCGATTTTAATTTGAAGTACAGGATCTTTTACCTAATGTTTACCTGGTTGTTTACTTCGTTGGTTCTTACCGGTTACTCAGCTTTGCTTACATCTTTTATTGGCACTACCAGCTTCGGAAGAGAGTTTCTTATCTGTGGCGGGCAGATTGTTTTTCAATTGATGCTTCTGTCGGCTGCATCGAAGAGTAAAGAATCTGTTATGGAGTATCTTGGAACCATGATGACCGTTTCTATGCTGGGCTCTTTGCTGTTACTTCCTGCTTTA
>DASWXS010000644.1:0-5130 GCA_036405375.1 Bacteroidia bacterium | reverse complement strand
TGAAAAGAGGGAAGGAAGAGTGGGGCCCGGTATCCTGCTTTTATATAAAACCATTAACAGCTCCCTCAAACGCCAGGCCCATTACAGATTTCATAATAACAGACGTATATTCAAAACATGGTTATTTCACCGAGAATCAATATAGCATTAAGGATGCAAATACGCAGCTTGACGCTTACAAAACAATGCTGCTTATAAATGGTACTATAGATAAGATAAAAGCCGGGAAACTAAAATGCTATCATACAACCATTCCCTTTACCAGGGCTTTTGACAAAAAAGAGCTTAAAACCTTATTTACTGATGAGTTTTCTTCCAACAAGCATGAAAAATTCCCGGTACGATACAAAATGTATAATTACCGTTTTAAACTGGTAGAAAAGTGGGTGTTTGATCCTTTTGCCCTGGCTTTCAAAAAAGAAGCGCTGGGAATCATCCTGATGAAAAGAAATGAGGTACAGGATCTTACAATAAATGCCGACGGATGGTTAAATTACACATTTACCCCTGTGGCTTATGTTCCCTTCAACCAGAAATAAGCTCACGCTATTATTCAGGCTCCTGCTTATCTAATCAGTACTTTCGGTATATTTGCACAGCAAAACACGCATGATCTCATTCGAAAATACCGAAAATGCTTTTAAAGCAAAAAGCGATAAAGATCTTAAACGATCTTACCAGTTATTTAAACTGATCGGGAATCCCGGTCTTGTTAAATTTGGCTCATTCTTTACCCCGATAGCGCTTAATATCGGATTTAAAGGCCTCATCAAAAATACCATCTTCAAACAATTTGTCGGTGGCGAAAATATTGATGACTGCAGTAAAACCATTGCGGAACTTGGTAAATACAATATCGGTACTATTCTCGACTACAGCGTGGAAGGCAAAGAAAGTGAAGAAGATTTTGATCATTGCCTGGAAGAAACACTGGATACTATAAAGAAAGCAAAAGGTGACAAGAATATTCCTTTCTGTGTATTTAAAGTAACAGGACTTGCCCGTTTTGCACTGCTTGAAAAAGTAAGTGCAGGAGAAAAGCTCACCATGGATGAGACAGATGAATGGCATAAGGTACAGGGACGCGTGCAAAAAATTTGTAAGGCAGCTTCGGAAGCTAATCAACCTATATTTATTGATGCGGAAGAAAGCTGGATCCAGCAGGCAATTGATGATTTAGCAGATGCTAACATGGAATCTTTCAACAAGCAACAGGCAATTGTATACAACACTTACCAGTTATACCGCAAAGATCGTTTGGGCTTTCTGCAAAAAACAGTTGAACACGCAAAAACAAAAGACTTTCACGTAGGCGCTAAATTAGTTCGTGGTGCGTATATGGAAAAAGAAAGAAAGCGCGCTGCTGAGAACAATTATCCAAGCCCTATACAGGACACCAAAGAGAATTCAGATACCGATTACAACAAAGCACTCGAGTTTTGTGTGAACAATATTGATCACATGGCTATTTGTGCCGGCAGCCATAACGAAAAAAGCAGTTTGTTATTGGTCCAGCTAATGGAGCAAAAAGGAATTGCCAAAGACGATAAACGCATTTATTTTTCACAGTTACTTGGTATGAGCGATCACATCAGCTACAACTTATCTTTAAACGGGTATAATGTGGCAAAGTATGTTCCTTATGGACCGGTGAAAGAAGTGCTTCCATACCTGATGCGCAGGGCACAGGAAAACACCAGTGTAAAAGGACAAACAGGCCGTGAGCTTTCTTTAATCATTAAGGAAAAGGAAAGAAGAAAATCTTGATTTTCTTCTAAAAGAGAGTAGTCAGTTCGAGCGCAGTCGAGAACTAAATAAAACACCCGACGTGTTGTTCTCAACTGTGCTCGAACTGACATTGCATAATTATTTCACGTCAAACTCCAGCAAATTTTCCCCCTCCAGGAAACAACTCAGCTTATCCCCTACCTTAACAGCTGCAACTCCTTCAGGTGTTCCGGTGTAAATAAGGTCCCCGGTTTTTAATGTTACAAATTGAGATACGTAGCTGATGATCTTATCAAAGCTGAAAAGCAGATCTTTTGTATTTCCTTTCTGGCGTAGTTCGTCGTTCACATGTAAATGGAAGTTGATATCAGCCTCGTTAGCAAATTTACTTTTAGAAACAAACTTACCCAATGGAGCAGAGCCGTCAAATGCTTTTGCTTTTTCCCAGGGCAGGCCTTTTTCCTTGCATTTATTCTGCACATCGCGTGCAGTAAAATCAATTCCAATTCCAATCTCTTCGTAATATTTATGCGCAAATTTCTCTTCGATGTGTTTTCCGGCTTTTGAAATTTTCAATACCAGCTCCACTTCATGATGAAGGTCTTTTGTATGTTCGGGATAATAGAATGGTTCGTTATCCTTTAACAGCGCAGTATCTGGCTTCATAAAAAATACCGGCTCAGTTGGAATTTCATTTTTTAATTCCTTCGCGTGTTCCAGGTAATTTCTTCCGATGCAAATGATTTTCATATGGAAAATGAAATAACGTTACTGAATATTGTTCCAGATAAGGTCCTTTAACTCCTGGAGATTATAGCTGGTGTGTGCAGAGAAAAAAACAAACGGAAGTTTATTCTTACCTTTCAAACGTTTACTGAGATCCTTAGAAATCATCTCTTCCAACTCCTTATCGATAAGATCAGCCTTTGAAATTCCCAGGATGCGTTTCTTATCCAATAATTCGGGATTATACTTCTTTAATTCATTCAACAAAATCTTGTATTCTTCAAAAACATCGCCCGAATCTGCACTAACCAAAAACAATAAGGTAGAATTTCGTTCGATGTGTCTCAGGAAACGAAGCCCCAATCCTCTTCCCTCGCTGGCACCTTCAATTATTCCAGGAATATCAGCCATTATGAAAGATTTGTAATCGTAGTATTTTACAATACCCAACTGGGGAGTAAGCGTGGTGAACGGATAATTGGCAATCTCAGGCTTTGCTGCAGAAACTACAGAAAGTAAAGTAGATTTACCTGCATTTGGGAAACCCACTAACCCTACATCTGCAAGCACTTTTAATTCTAATATTTTCCACTCATTTACGCCATCTTCACCGGGCTGTGAAAATCGTGGGGTTTGAAAGGTTGAACTTTTAAAATGCCAGTTGCCTAAACCGCCTCTTCCTCCTTTCGCAATAATGAACTCCTGTCCATCTTCGCTTATCTCGCATAAAACTTCCCCACTCTCCGCATCTTTTGCAATTGTTCCCAAAGGAACTTCCAGTATTTCATCTTTGCCTTCTGCACCTGTAGACAATGAGCTGCTACCACTTTCTCCATCCGAGGCAATAACGTGCTTTCTGAATTTTAAATGTATTAAGGTCCACAATTGTTTATTGCCACGCAAAATAATGTGACCGCCCCTTCCTCCATCTCCTCCGTCAGGGCCGCCTTTTGCCGTAAGTTTACTCCTGTGCAAATGGTTAGAACCTTTACCACCTTTTCCGGAGCGGCAACAGATCTTTACGTAATCAACAAAATTATTATCCATCTTATTCTTAAAAACAAAGCCCAAAGTTACGGAGAATCCTATAACCCTGGGCTCAATTTATTTTTATTAGCTTATTATCTTTTTTTCCCTGCCTTGCCCTTCTTCGGAGCAGCTTTTTTAGCAGGCTTAGCAGCTTTCTTCGCTACTTTCTTAACCGCTTTTTTCACTACTTTTTTCGGAGAAGACTTCTTTACCACCTTTTTAGCAAGTTTTTTTGGAGCAGCTTTTTTTGCAGCTTTTTTAACTGTTTTCTTCACTACTTTTTTTACTGCTTTCTTCGCTGATTTTTTAGGCGCTGCCTTTTTCACTACTTTTTTAGCGGCTTTTTTCGGAGCAACTTTCTTCACAGCCTTTTTAACTGCTTTCTTCGCTGCCTTTTTCGGAGCAGCTTTTTTTGCTGGCTTTGCAGTCGCTTTTTTCTTAGCCGGGGCTTTTGAAGCAGGTTTCGCTTTTGCAGGTTTGGCTTTAAGAGCAACTTTTACAGCAGCCTTAGGTTTTGTAACTACTTTCTTTGCTTCTATTTGCGGAGCTTTAATTACATTCCCTTTTTCAGCGGCGCCAATTGATTGGGCAAACATTTCCTTTTCCATGCTCACATCAGCAATAGTTGGAATACCATCCGGTTCAACTTTTTTTGCTTTTGTTTTATTATCAATAGTTGCACAAAGCAATTCAAAGATCTGTTCAATAGTTCCTATACCATATACCGAGTGGAATTTACCCTGGTTAGAGTAATAGTTCTTTAACGGCGCTGTTTTATTATTGTATTCAGCAATACGATTTTTAATAATATCTTCATTCTGATCATCTGCCCTTCCTGACTCGTGGCCTCTTACCAGCAATCTGCGTGTAAGCTCCACATTGTCTACTTCCAATGCGATCATCATGCGGATACCTGTATTCTTTTTTTCCAGTAGTTCATCCAGGGCTTTAGCCTGGGCTGTGGTTCTTGGAAATCCATCAAAAATAAACCCATTTGCTCCCGGATTTTCGTTGAGTTTATTCTCAATCATACCTATTACAATTTCATCAGAAACAAGGTCGCCACGATCCATAATAGATTTCGCCTGTTTTCCGAGTGCAGTTCCATTTGATATCTCTGAGCGAAGCAGGTCGCCGGTTGACAGGTGCACTAAATTATACGTATCAATTAATTTTTTCGCCTGGGTACCTTTTCCGGCACCCGGAGGGCCAAATAAAACGATGTTTAGCATGATGGGCTTTGTTTTTAGCGATACAAATGTAGCCTTTTTTCCCAATTTACAAAGGGAAAAGGCCATATTCTCTCATTTCAAATTAACCCTCCGCGTCAGCGTTTGCCGGCCTGTTTTTCCTTATAGTGACAATCATATAGACGATCATGACCAAACAGGTAACAACAAATGTAATGGCAAAAGCTACCGATGCCCCATCAAATGCAGGTTCTGCTGAAAGGCGTGGTTCAATAACGTTACCTTCATCCGCAAAAGCTCCCACTACAAGGGCCACGATCACACTTAATGCCAGTGGTATAAGAATAAGATTCCTGACAATTCTCCAGACAAATTTCAATGTTTTCATTTTACGTTTTATCTATACTTAAACTGCTCAAAAAGTTGTGCCAGCCCCATTCCGTTAATAACCCTGTGA
>DASWXS010000643.1:0-5969 GCA_036405375.1 Bacteroidia bacterium | reverse complement strand
AACAGAACAACTTACGGTGGTTTGCAAACGACAAATGCTCAATTGATCGCTATCAAAAATGGAGTGTATCGTGATCAGGCTTATCATAAAGGAGCGGGGAATACTAATTTATCAGGTAATCTCACTGTATCATATAAATTCTCAAACCGTGTTAATGTATTTGCTACTTATTCTATAGGTTATAAACCTATTGGTGTTAATGTCGCTGGTTTGCCTACCAACGCCACAGGAGAAGCAGATCTGGACCTGGCAATCATTAAACCCGAAGAGGTAACACATTATGAGTTTGGTATTAAAACTGTTCCAATCAAACGCTCAACACTGAACATTAATGTTTATAATACGGACATCAAAAATTTCCAGACAAATGTTCAATCTCCTGAATTGGGTGTTAACAGAGGTTATCTTGCAAATGCAGAAGAGGTGAATGTAAGAGGGGCTGAGTTGGAAGGAAGTGTTTCTGTAAAGAAGTTCCTGTCATTATTCCTTAGTGGTTCATATACCAATGGAAAATATGTGAAATTTACAAATGCTCCATTGCCACTGGAAGAAACAGGTAAAACAGTTGAAGGTAAACAAGTGGCTTTCAAAGATATTTCGGGTGGAAAACTTCCGGGAATATCTGAATGGGCAGGATCATTTGGAGGAGAGTTATCTCTTGCCGGAAAATTTCTCAGGAATGAAGGGAGATTTTATTTGGCATCCGAAATTTCTTATCGCTCCGGTTTTTCTTCCAGCCCAACTCCGTCTCAATATTTAAATATCGATGGCTATTCAATTGTGAACGCACGTATAGGTTTTCGTGTAACAAAAGGTACTTCATTTATTATCTGGGGACGCAATATTCTTGATCAGAATTACTATGAGCAACTGTTGCCTGCGGGTGGGAATGCAGGGCAATATGCTGCCGTACTTGGTGATCAGCGTACATATGGTTTAACACTAAGGCATTCGTTTTAAAAATAATGAAAACGTCAGAGACCATAGAAAATAAATTGTTTCCTGTTTTCCTGAAGCTGGAGAACTTTCGCGTGCTTATTGTTGGTGGGGGAAAGGTTGCCCTGGAAAAAATAAATGCGGTGTTCACCAATAGTCCGAATACAGCAGTGACACTTGTTGCATTATCCGTTCATGAATCCATAAAAGAATTTGCTTCGCAACACAAGAGGTTCAAATTGCACGAACGTGCATTCAGGGAATCAGACCTGGAGTCGGTTGACCTGTTGATTACTGCTGTTAATGATAAAGATGTGAGTTCATACATCAGGCGTTTGGCACAACAGAAAGGTATACTCACAAATGTTGCAGATACACCTGAGCAATGTGATTTTTACCTGGGTTCTATTGTAAAAAAAGGACAGGTGAAGATCGCTATTTCAACTAATGGAAAGTCACCGACTATTGCAAAGCGCATCAAGGAAACACTGCAGGATTCTTTTCCGGATGAGATTAACGAATCGATAGAGAGCTTAACATATGTGAGAAAACATTTGAGCGGTGATTTTGCAGAAAAGGTCAGGCAGTTGAATACCATCACTTCAGTGCTGGCGAAAGAAGGAATAAAGAAAAAACCATTAGTAAGCAAACAAAGGATATGGATCTATAGTTTGACTGCCCCTGCACTGTTATTACTCGGGTATTTGTTATGTTTCTATTTGCCGCCTGCAGTTATTGGCTTAGGTCTTAACGATTTGATTACATCCATTGATTCCACTTTTTTATTTTATATCCTGGCAGGCTTTACTGCTCAACTGATTGATGGGGCATTGGGTATGGCTTATGGAGTTACGGCAACTACTTTTTTATTGTCTCTCGGAATAACCCCGGCTTTATCCAGCGCGAGTGTGCATGCTTCGGAAATTTTCACAAGTGGTGTTTCGGGGCTTATGCATTTGAAGTTTGGGAATGTAAATACAAAATTATTCCGCACGCTTTTACTTCCGGGTATAATTGGCGCGATACTAGGTGCCTATATTTTATCTTCATTCGAACAGTATAACTACATCATTAAACCAATTGTGTCTACATACACATTATTGCTTGGTGTGATTATCCTGTTTAAGGCATTGAAAAAAGATAAAGTGCGTGAAAAGATCAAGAAAATATTTCCACTCGCTTTTATTGGGGGTTTCCTTGATTCAATTGGTGGCGGTGGCTGGGGACCAATTGTATCATCAACCTTAATTGCCGGAGGAAGAAATGCGAAATACGCGATCGGATCGACTAATCTTGCCGAATTTTTTGTTTCGCTTGCAAGTTCGTTTACGTTTTTTGCTATCCTGGGTTTGGAACATTGGAGTATTATTTTAGGTCTTGTAATTGGAGGAGTTATTGCGGCGCCGATTGCGGCTTATTTTTCCAATAAGATACCGGTTAAGACAATTATGATACTCGTAGGTATAATTGTAATAATAGTAAGTTTGAAAAGAATCATTTTTTAATAATAATTTTAGAAATCATAATTTATGATAACAACAGATATAGCAATAGTAGGGGCAGGACCGGTAGCACTTTTCGCCATTTTTGAAGCAGGACTTTTAAAGTTGCGTTGCCATTTAATTGATTACCTTCCGCAAATTGGCGGGCAACTTTCAGAGATCTATCCTAAGAAACCAATCTATGATATTCCTGGTTTCCCATCAATATTGGCGCAGGAGTTGATTGATGGCTTAGTAAAACAGGCTGCTCCGTTTGAGCCGGGTTATACTTTAGGTGAGCGAATAGAAACCTTGGAGAAAAGGAATGAACGCGATTTTTTACTTACTACAAACCTGGGAACGCAAATTCAGTCCAAGGTAGTAGTGATTGCAGGAGGATTAGGATGCTTTGAGCCCCGTAAACCTGAAGTAGAAGGCCTTACAAAATTTGAAAATGGAAAAGGAGTGAATTACATGATCCTGGATCCGGAAAAATTCCGTGGACAAAGACTAGTGATAGCAGGTGGCGGAGATAGTGCTTTGGATTGGACTATTTTTTTAAGTACTATTTGTTCTGAAGTCACACTTGTTCACAGGAGCGAATCATTTCGGGGAACACCTGATAGCGTAAACAAAGTAAAAGCCCTGGCAGAAGAAGGAAAAATCCGTTTGCATCTCAATACTAATCTTACTTCAGTACAAGGAACTGATAGATTAAGCAGTGTTGGCTTAAAAAATACAGTGACCGGGGAAGAAAGTATAGTGTTAACTGATCACCTGGTTCCCTTGTTTGGCCTCAGTCCAAAACTGGGCCCAATAGAAAAGTGGGGATTGAATATTGACAAGAATGCAATTGAAGTGAATACAAATGATTATTCTACCAATGTGGAAGGCGTTTATGCAATTGGTGATATTAATACTTACAAGAATAAATTGAAATTGATTTTGTGTGGCTTTCATGAGGCCGCGCTAATGAGTCATAGTGCATATAAATACATTAACCCGGGTGTGAAATACACAATGAAGTATACTACCGTTAACGGGGTGAACGCTTTTTAAAATAAAACAACCATGAAAGACAAGCAGTTTGAAACGCAGGCCATCAGGGCACAATTAGAAAGAAGTAATAACAACGAACACTCAGCTCCGTTGTACTTAACATCAAGTTTTGTATTTGATACCGCTGATGATATGCGTGCAGCATTCAATGATGAAACCGATGATTTCATTTATTCCCGTTACACCAATCCAAATACGGATGAATTCGCAGGTAAAATGACTTTATTAGAAGGAGCCGAAGCTGGTGTTGCAACCGCATCCGGAATGGCAGCTGTTTATACAACTTTCATGGCTTTGTTGAAATCGGGCGATCATATTATTTCCTGCTCTTCCATTTTTGGTGCAACGCATACCATATTCACCAAGTATTTCCCGAAACTGAATATTTCACACTCTTATTTTGGTGCGAATGAAGTAGAAAAGATTGCAGGCCTTGTGAAACCCGAAACGAAATTCATTTTCCTGGAAAGTCCTACTAACCCGGCGATTGAGGTAATTGACCTGGAAGCGGTTTGTGCAGTTGCAAAAAAGTATAATTTGCTGGTGATCGTTGATAATTGTTTCGCTACCCCGTATTTGCAGCAACCCATTAAGTATGGAGTTGACCTGGTCATCCATTCAGCAACAAAATACATCGATGGGCAAGGCCGTGTGTTGGGCGGAGTAGTGGTAGGGAAGAAAGAACTTATAAAAGAAATTTACCTGTATGGAAGAATTACAGGCCCATCACTTTCTCCTTTTAACGCATGGACTTTGAGCAAAAGCCTGGAAACGCTTGCATTGCGCATGGAACGTCATTGCGAAAACGCCTTGTATGTTGCTGGTGAATTAGAGAAGCATCCTGCCTTGGAGTATGTTAAGTATCCGTTTCTGTCATCACATCCTAATTATGCTATTGCAAAAAAGCAAATGAAAGGTGGTGGCGGCATTGTTACTTTTTCATTGAAAGGTGGATTGCAGGCAGGAGTGAAATTCATGGATACATTAAGCATGATAAAAATTTCACCAAATCTTGGAGATGCACGCACCATTGCAACACACCCGGCTTCCTCCACGCATTGTAAGCTAAGCCCGGAAGAAAGAGCATCGGTAGGGATCAGCGATGGATTGATCCGGATTTCAGTCGGATTAGAACATAAGGATGATATATTAAAAGATATTTTGCAGGCATTGAATTAATGAAGAAGATAAGATCTATAGAACAAAACATAAGAGGTTTGTCGGCAGAAGAAACTTTGCAAAAACTTTCACAACTTGATGAAGAACGCATTACTTTCTCTACCAGTTTTGGTTATGAAGACCAGGTTATTGCGCATATGATCTTTTCCGGGAATCTTTTTATTGATGTGTTTACACTTGATACGGGTCGATTGTTCCCGGAGACATATTCAGTATGGAACAGTACATTGGAAAGATATGGCAGAGGGATCAAAGTGTTTTATCCAAATACGGAAGCAATACAGCAACTTGTTCTGAACAAAGGACCGCTGAGTTTTTATGATTCAGTAGATAACAGGAAGGAGTGTTGTTTTATCCGAAAGGTGGAACCGCTGAAAAGAGCATTAGCCGGGTATACGGTATGGATCACAGGCATTCGCGCTGAACAATCGAATAACCGGACGGGTATGACGCGAGTAGAATGGGATGATGTTAACCGAATCATAAAAATTCATCCGCTACTGCACTGGACTTTTGAGGAGGTGAAGGCTTATATTAAGAAATATAACATTCCTTACAATCCATTGCATGATAAAGGTTTTGTAAGCATAGGTTGTCAACCATGTACCAGGGCCATTAAAGAAGGAGATGATTTCCGCGCAGGACGATGGTGGTGGGAGGATGCTTCAAAAAAGGAATGCGGTTTACATTCAACAAATGAAGTACACATAAAATTACAAGACAATAAATAAAATTAGTAAATAATGAAATCAGATTATTTAGATCAGTTAGAGAATGAAGCAATATATATCCTGCGCGAAGTGGCGGGGCAGTTTGAAAGACCGGCATTATTATTCAGCGGAGGAAAGGACAGTATTTGTTTGGTTCATTTGGCGCTAAAGGCTTTTCGCCCGGGAAAACTTCCTTTCCCATTGGTTCATGTGGATACGGGACATAACTTTCCTGAAGCCTTAGCTTATCGTGATAATCTTGCAAAAGAGATCGGCGAGCAATTGATTGTAAGAAAAGTAGAAGATACAATCAAAGCAAAAGGTTTGCAGGATGCGAAAGGAAAATTTCCGAGCAGGAATGCATTGCAAACCTACACATTGTTGGATGTGATCGAAGAATTTGAATTTGACGCTTGTATCGGGGGTGCGAGGAGAGATGAGGAGAAAGCGCGTGCGAAAGAAAGGATATTTTCTGTACGTGATGAATTCGGTCAATGGGATCCAAAAAAGCAAAGACCCGAGTTGTGGAATATTTATAATGGTAAGATTAGCAAAGGAGAAAATGTTCGTGTGTTTCCAATGAGTAACTGGACAGAGCTTGATG
>DASWXS010000642.1:0-6583 GCA_036405375.1 Bacteroidia bacterium | reverse complement strand
TGTAAGCAAAGTAGTAATTACCATCACCAGCATCACCGGCATTTCAATAGCAACAGCTTCCGTTTTTTCTGGCGCTTTGAAGTACATGGCAATGATTACCTTAAAGTAATAGTAAACACCAACTGCCGAAGTTAATACTGCCAATACCAATAACCATTTGAATGAGGTGGTCATGATGGTTGCAAATATAAAATACTTCGCAAAGAAACCAGCTGTTACCGGGATACCCGCTAACGATAACATGGCAACGGTCATACAAAATGCCATTAACGGATTTCTTTTTCCTAAACCATTGAACGCTTCAAAGCCTTCTCCTGAGTCTTTTGCAACATTGTAAAGAACAGAGAATGCCGTGATGGAACCTACGGAGTATGCAAGTGTATAATACAACACACCTGGGATCGACATCCCCGGTTTAACAGCCAAAATAGCCATCAGCATAAATGCGGCGTGTGAGATACTTGAATAAGCGAGCATACGTTTTACATTGCCTTGTGACGCTGCGGTGATATTTGAAACAACTAATGAAAGAGCAATAATTGCAGCCATTACCATTTCCCATTTTTCGTTAATGCCACCGAAACTTACAAGGAACAAACGAACGAACGCAGTAAATGCAGCGGTCTTAACAATAGTACTCATAAATGCAGTAATTACAGTAGGAGAACCCTGGTAAACATCCGGTGTCCAGAAATGGAAGGGAGCAGCAGCTACTTTAAAGCACATGGCAACTAACATCATAATAACACCTGCATAAAAGAACAAAGGCAAACCTCCCTGTGCGGCAGAAATTTTTGCACGGATAACCATCAGGTCAAATGAGCCCGTTGCGCCATATACCAGTGCTATACCGAATAATAAAAATCCTGTTGCGAATGAACCAAGAATAAGGTATTTGAAACCAGCTTCGTTTGATTTTACATCGTTCTTTCTGCTTGCTGCTAATACATATAATGGAATCGACATGATCTCGATGCCAAGGAAAAGAGTTGTCATGTTTTTGTAGGCGGTAAGCATTAATGCTCCTACCAGCGCAAACAATACCAATGCGAAATGATCTGTAATGTTTGTATCGTTCTCAAAATAATCGTTGGCAAAAATAAACCAGAAAAATGCCGTCGCTAAAATCACACCGCTGAACGCGAGCGCGAAATTGTCGAACACAATCATGTTATTGAAATAAGAAATAGACATTGGATTATTCCACTCAGTAGTGATGTTTACTACAAACGCACCGAGAATACCCAATAACACAACCGGGTAGAGAATTTTTTTGAGTCCGATACCCTTAAAAATCTCTGCAAGCATTGCGAAAATTCCTAAACCGCTTATTATAAAAAGACCTTTCATATTCTGTTTAATTCTTTATATGTCGTAAATTATTTTGTGCTCATTAATAGTGTTTTCACTGCGGGTTCAGCCAGGTCAGTTAATGGTTGAGGATAAACGCCAAACACTAATATCGCTGCACATACAATGATCAATACTGCTTTGTCGCTAGGTGCTAATTCACCAAAAGATGCTGTTACGCTGTTGCTTTCTCCAAGCATAATTCCCTGGTAGCTTCTCAGCATATATACAGCTCCTAATATCACTGTTAATCCGGCAAAAGCAGCGATCCATGCATTGTAACCATACACACCGGTGATCAATAAAAACTCACCTACGAACCCGTTGGTAAGAGGCAATGCTACCGATCCTAATAAAACGATGAGGAATAAAACCGCAAAGCCAGGATTTACATTTCTGATCCCGCCCAGTCTACTGATTTCTCTTGTACCTGTATGACGCAACAAAATGTCAGCGATTAAGAATAATCCAACTACATTGATACCGTGACTTACCATCTGGATCATTGCTCCCTGAACACCTTGCTGATTCCACGAAAGTATACCGGCAGCGATCAATCCAACGTGTGCGATAGAAGAATAAGCGATTAAACGTTTGTAATCTGTTTGAACAATGGCGATACATGATGCATAGATTATACCTAGTACCGCAAGAATCATTGCCCAGTTGCCCCATGCGGCAACTCCAAGAGGAACAACAGGTAACAACCACTTAATCAATCCAAAAGTTCCCATTTTTAACATGATACCCGAAAGCAGCATAGTTCCTTGTGTTGGTGCTGTTACGTAGGTATCAGGCTGCCAGGTATGGAATGGGAATACCGGCATTTTAATAGCGAATGCCAGGAACATTGCCCAGAATACATAACCTTGTTGTGCTGCGGTTAATGATCTTCCTGCTTCATACAAATCATTGATAGCCCATGATTTGATTCCGGTCTGAATACCTGTGTGGTGATATAGGAACACCAAAGCAACCAACATGAACAACGATCCAAATAAAGTGTAAACAAAGAATTTGAAGGTAATGCGTCCCCTGTTTTCTCCGCCCCACAATAAACAGATGAAGTAAATTGGGATAAGCGCTAATTCCCAGAAGATATAGAAAAGGAAACCGTCGTTAGCGGTGAACACACCCACCAATGCCATTTGCATAAGGAGCATTAGTCCATAAAAAGTGCCGGCCTTCTCGTATTCATTTTTGAATGAAGAAAGAATGATGATAGGAACAAGGAAAGTGGTTAATAATACCATTAATAAACTCAGCCCGTCAATTCCAACAGCGAAGTTCACACCCAGTGATTCGATCCAGGTGCAATCTAAATACAGAAGTTTGCATCCGGGCTCTGTTTTAAACTGGTACCAAGCGAAAACCGACAAGGCAAATTCTACTACCGAAAATCCTAATGCAGCAATACGCGCGTTTTTTCCTTTCAGGAAGAAAACCAAAAAGGCTGCGATAAGGGGAACAATAATTAATAATCCTGTTAACATAAATACTTATTCTTATTTTAAAATACTCCAGAAAATAATTGCGACAATACCTAATACCATTGAGAAAATGTAGAAGCCGATGTTACCGGTTTGCAACTGGCGAACAACGCCGCTCAACCATTTCACAACTACTCCAACTCCTTCCACAAAGCCATCAACCAATTGATTATCGAAGAACTTGTGAAGTGCTTTTGAGAAAAGGTCTAATGGGCGTGTAATGGTGAAAGCGTAAAACTCATCTACTTTAAATTTATGGTAAGCGAAACGTTCGAAAGGACGCATCTCTTTTTCGCTTGATGCAGGAAGTACTTTGGATTTCTGATAAACGTTATAAGCTGTATAAATAGCAACTAATGCAACTGCAGTTGCAATTCCCATCAACATAAATTCAGTTTCGTGAGAAAGCGTTGAAGGATTTTTGTGGATGATGATAGGGTTCAGGTAACCGCTGATCCAGTTACTTCCATGAAACGCTGCCGGGATTCCAAGTAAACCACCAGCAACAGAAAGCACTGCCAGAATGATCAGTGGAATAGTCATTGATTTCGGTGATTCATGTAAATGATGTTTTTGCTCTTCCGTTCCACGGAAAGAAGTATGGAAAGTAAGGAAGAACATACGGAACATATAGAATGCAGTTAACAATGAAGTAATTGATCCTACAAACCATAACGCTTTATTCTCTTCGTATGCAAAGGCAAGTATTTCATCTTTACTGAAGAACCCGGAGAATGGGAAAATACCGCTGATTGCTAATGTTGCTAATCCCATAGTTAAGTAAGTGATAGGAAGTGCTTTTTTCAATCCTCCCATTTTGCGGATATCCTGTTCCCCGCTCATTGCGTGGATCACAGAACCTGCACCTAAGAATAACAATGCTTTAAAGAATGCGTGTGTGGTTACATGGAACACAGCTGTACTAAATGCACCAACACCTAATGCAAGGAACATTAAACCCAACTGCGAAACAGTAGAGTAGGCAAGTACCTTTTTAATATCCGTCTGAACACAACCAATAATTGCCGACATTAATGCAGTTGCTGCACCGATGATTGCAACAATTGTACTTGCATCTTCAGATGAAGTGTAGAATATGTTTGAACGTACCACCATATAAATACCTGCGGTAACCATAGTTGCAGCATGGATCAATGCAGAAACAGGTGTCGGACCGGCCATTGCATCAGGTAACCAGGTATATAATGGAATCTGTGCCGATTTACCCATTGCACCAACAAATAATAATAATGCAATCGCAGTAATTACTGTAGAGCTTCCGGTGTGTGCTTTAGAAAACACATCTCCGTAAGTGATGCTTCCGTAAGTGAAGAAAATTAAAATGATTCCTAATAAAAAGCCTAAGTCACCGATACGGTTCATTACAAATGCTTTTTTAGCTGCATTGTTGTATTCGGTGTTTTTGAACCAGAAACCGATCAATAAATAAGAGCATAACCCAACACCTTCCCAGCCTACGAACATGATCAGGTAGTTGTTACCTAATACGAGTAATAACATGAAGAACACGAACAGGTTCAGGTAAGTAAAGAAACGGGAGAAACCTTCATCGTGGTGCATGTAACCAATAGAGTAAATGTGGATCAGGAACCCGATACCAGTAATGATCAGTAAAAATATAGAAGAGAGTGGATCAACTAAAAATGAGAAAGGAATTTTTAAAGTATCCGCGTTGATCCAGGAAAACAAATCTACTACGTGTGTTTTGGTAGCGCTTGCATTTACTTCCATGAATACACCAACCGCTACACAAAAAGAAGCCAGTATGGCAATGGAGGCGATAGCACCTGAAAGTCCTTTACCCATTTTCTTTCCGAAGAATCCGTTGATCACAAAACCAATCAAAGGAAACAGGGGAATTAAACCAATTAATTTTATCATAATCTCTTTTACTGTTTACTTATTACTATTAATTTCTTAGTGTTTTAATTTACTTAATACATCAATGTCAATGCTTTTGAGATTTCTGTAGATCATACTCAATATGGCAAGCCCCACTGCAACTTCGGCTGCGGCCACTGCCATAATAAAGAATACAAATACCTGTGCAGACGCGTCGCTGTGATAGCTGGAGAATGCAACCAGTAATAAATTAACCGCGTTCAACATCAATTCAACGCAGGCAAAAATTACGATAGCATTTCTTCTGTACATCACACCTACAACTCCAATGGTAAATAGTACGGCACTTAATAATATATAAAAGTCTATCGGGGTAGAGAGGATAGCTGATTGTAGTAATACTGTCTTTAACATTTTTGATATATGATTTTAGATTTCTGTTGTTTGACTATTTGATCTCTTTTTTACCGATCATGATCGCACCAACCATTGCTGCTAACAGCAAAATAGAAGAGATCTCGAATGGGAATAAAAACTCACCAAATAATGTTGTTCCTAAATTTTTGATTAAACCAACCTGGGTATTCATTGGGTTAGCAGCAGTTAGTTTTTCAGCGCCTTTCAATGAACCTACCAAAGTCAGTAACATTAAACCACCTGATGCAACAGCAGCGATCTTCAGGAAAGCATTCTTATGTGGCTCGTTATCGTGGTTGAGGTCCATCATCATGATCACATACAGGAAGAGTACCATAATGGCACCAGCGTATACTATGATGTGCACCACTGCAAGGAACTGCGCGTTCAGCAACAGGTAATGCCCTGCAATAGCGAAAAAGGTTAAGATCAAAAACAATATACTGTTTATCGGGCTTTTAGAGATCACCACCATAAGGCCACACAAAATGGCAACAAACGACAGGAAATAAAACAGATACTGTGTAACCGGGATATTTAAAAGTAATGTACTCATACTATATAGTGTCGTAATCTTTTAGTGTTTGTCTTTTAATTTTTTTCCTTCAAAAAGCTCATTATGTTTTAGTCCTTTGATCTTTTTGAATTCAAGAACTTCTGGTGTCTGACGTTTGCTTACATCAATACGTTTGTCAATTTTTTCTACCAGCTTATCTTTACCATAAACAAAGTCTTCACGTTCAAATTCAGTAGGAACCAAACGATCTGTAAGGAATATCGCTTCTTTCGGGCAAGCTTCTTCACAAAGTCCGCAGAAGATGCAACGTAGCATATTAATCTCATAAATCTTTGCGTATTTCTCTTCCCTGTACAGTGCCTCTTCGCCTTTTTTGCGTTCAGCACTTTCCATAGTGATTGCCTCTGCCGGACAAGCTACTGCACACATTCCGCATGCTGTGCAACGTTCAGCGCCTATCTCATCACGTTTCAATACATGCAGTCCCCTGTAAATTTCAGCGATGTCTCTTTTTTTCTTTGGGTAATCAACAGTAGCACGCTTTTTAAACAAGTGGCTTCCTGTGATCAACATACCTTTGAACAAGCCAGGGAGATATAGCTTCTCCATGATACTTTGCTCTTTATTTGATACGTCTTTTCTTCTATTTGTAAGTTGCATGACAGCTCCTTTTAAATGTTTTTATATATGAATGTTTCCTCTTAAGAACTCAACGCCTACTGTAATGGCAAGATTCAGGATCGAAAGAGGAATTAAAATTTTCCAGCCTAAATTCATTAACTGGTCGTAACGGAATCTTGGAATAGTCCAGCGAATCCACATGAACACAGAAATGAAAATGAATATTTTTACCACAAAGCAAACCATTCCGATCAACGCGAAAGCATCCATTGAAACAGATCCTCTGTATAAGTTCTCGAACCACTCCGGCATGTTGTAACCACCG
>DASWXS010000641.1:0-1507 GCA_036405375.1 Bacteroidia bacterium | reverse complement strand
TAGGGGTCCTGGGTTCGAATCCCAGCGGGATCACATAAATGTTTTATTGAACGCGAAAGCCCCCTGAATTTCAGGGGGCTTTTTGTTTTATATCCTGTTGTAAGAAAAAGTAGGAATAAACTATTCCTCCCCAAATATCCCGTCGAGCCATGTCTGCTCTACCTATCGGCAGACAGGCGACAGGCAGGCGGAGTCGAGAACTGACACAATTATCTATATCCAAATTATACTACAACAGGGTATTGTTTTATTGCACTTTATTTTTCAGGCATAAAAAAATCCTTTCCGGGTACCCGGAAAGGATTTTTAATGATATAGAGAGCTTAGCTTATTTTATTGCGTTGACATTCATCACCACAGCTTCACCACTTGTACAAACCAAATTGGTTGACTTATCTTTAATAAGTGTTTCAATAACTGCACGGTTCTTATCTTTAATAACGTCTTTTACCACAAACTCAGCCACATAGTCGGTTTCTACATACATAGGCTTCATGAAATTAAGTGTTTGCTTGAGGTAAATGGTTCCTTCGCCCGGGAACAGTGTCCCGAATACTTTTGAGAACAAAGAAGCGGAAAGCATTCCGTGCATGATCGGGCGCTTGAACATGGTTTTTGCTGCATAGTCTGCATCTGTATGCACAGGGTTTTTGTCTCCCGTTACTTCGGCAAAACGGTTCACTTCATCCTGTGAAAACCGGAAATCATGGCTGTAGGTTTGGTCTTTTGCTATCATAAATATTGCAATAAAGGTTGATACTAAATCGATTAAAAGCGTTTACCGCCCGACAAAGATGCAAATTATTCGAATAATTTAACAAAATAGTAACAGAAAATTTTTATTCTTCCCTAAAAATGTTAGACCTTTGCACCCGAATTAAAGACCCCTTTATTTAACTTAAGCATGAAAACAAATAATCCTATTCTAGACAACATCCTTGATGTTCAATCTCAAACCATCAACAACTGGGTTGAGTCAACTCAAAAATTCCAACAGGCTTTTACTGGCGGAAGCATTGCAAACGAAGGGCAAAACATTTACAAAGATTGGATGGATAAGCAAATGAGCTTATTCAACGGTATGAAAAATACTACTGAAGCAAACACTGCTTCATTTGCTAAACCGGAAGAATTCTTCAAAAACTGGTATGCTCAGCAAATGGATGGAATCAAAAAAATGACTGATTTCAACCAAAGCATCTACAGCAGCTTTGCTAATTTCGGTAAACCGGCAAATGAGTATGTGAACAACTTCACAAACATGAACAACGCGTGGACTAATATCTATAACAACTGGATGAGCACATTAAATAACTCATACAGCACGTTTATGAAAAACATTCCAAATCCTACAAACCAGGATGCTTTCAAAAACCTGTTCGAATCGAGCCAGGTATATTTGAAATTACAGGAATTCTGGCAACCAGCTTTCAAAGCATTCCAGAACGGTGATTTTTCTGCGGAGACTTACAAAAACTATTTCAAACCTGAAATGTACAAACAACTT
>DASWXS010000640.1:0-3448 GCA_036405375.1 Bacteroidia bacterium | reverse complement strand
ATGAAAGTGGTTTAATGATAGGAACCAGCACTACTATGGTTTCTGATCGTGTACGTGGCTCAAACGGAACTACTTCTGATGCAGATTTCAACTCGGTTTCTAACGTATACAGGGCCGTTCCGGGAGTTGTATCTGAGTTTGACGTTCATGGTATATTTAATGATGCTGCAGCATCTCCTACACAAAATGTCAGGGTACGTCATAATGCTTATGCATGGAGTACACCAGGTAACAGGAAATATGTAATTGTGGAATACTTTATTAAGAATACAGGTGCGAGTGCATTGAATAATCTTTATGCAGGTATCGCTTCCGATTGGGATATTCCTGGTCCTTCAAACGGAACTACGGATTATGCTATGAATAAAGCTGATTACGATGCAGCCCGCAAAATGGGTTATGCTTGGTTCAGTGGAACAAACGGAAAATATGCCGGTATTAAAGTATTAACTCCTGAGGCAGCAAACCACTATGGTATTGATAACGTTGCAGGTGGCAATGGTGGTATTGATATCAACGATGCTGGTAATTACTATAGCACTGCTGATAAATATACAGCCCTTTCTACACCACGCCTGCAGGCGGGTATGGCCGATGCAGATGGCGAAGATGTATTGAACGTGGTGTCTACAGGACCTTATGTTATTAACGCTGGTGACTCTATCAAAGTTGCGTTTGCTTTAATTTGCGGCGACGACTTGGGCGATATCCAGGAATCGGCTGATAGTGCACAGGTACATTACGATCAGATCGACCCGATGGTAGGATTGAAAAACAACAATGCACAAACAATTGCGGTAAATGTATTTCCTAATCCTGCAAGCAACTCTGTAACATTCCAGACTGTAAACGCCGAAACTTCTAAAATGAACATCGTTGTTACCAACATGATGGGCCAGGTAATTAAAACAGTTGAGTATACAAGCACAGTGGGAGCTGGTAAATTTGTAATGGATCTTTCAGATGTGGCTGAAGGAGCTTACATGTACAAAATATATAACGATAAAGGAAAACAAACTATCGGAAAATTTATTGTTACAAAAAGCAATAAATAAGAATATTGAATAAAATAAGAAAGCCGCCCCGGGACCTCGAGGCGGCTTTTTTGTTATAAGAGGTTTATAATATAGTACTATGCTTTTGTCAGGTCGAGCGGAGTCGAGACTTCCTGGCAAAGCTCTACCAATATTCCGTTTGTGGTTTTAGGATGCAGAAAGCAGATCAGTTTATTATCGGCGCCTTTTTTTGGTTCTTTATTGATCAGTTCGAAGCCCTCTTTTTGCAGGCGTTCCATCTCTTCATAAATATTTTCTACATCATAGGCAATGTGATGAATTCCCTCTCCTTTTTTTTCAATAAATTTTGCAATTGCTGAATCGGGATGAGTTGCTTCCAGCAGTTCAATCTTTGTTTCGCCCAGCATAAAGAACGAGGTAGACACATGTTCGCTTTCCACTTTCTCTATCTTGTAGTGTTCTTTTCCAAACAGTTTTGCAAAAAGCTCGTTCGATTGCTCCAGGTTCTTTACCGCAATTCCTATATGTTCAATTTTCTTCAGCATATTTTTTTTGAGTAAAAGTAACTAATTGACATAAACAATTGCCCATAAAATTGCCTACTTTTATAGTAAATGAGCAAAAGCCTGTTATACCTGTTTTCTTTCCTGCTGTTGTCGCAGTTAATATATGCACAAAGCACGGAGGAGTTGATGAACAAGGCCAGATCACTGAGGTTTTCAAATCCGGATTCAGCCGAATTAATGTTGAAGCAGGTCCTTAAAAAACTGGATCCAAAAAAAGATATATACTCCTTATCCCGAACCATTAATATGTACGGTACAGTAAAGTATGCGCGTGGAAATGTAAAAGAATCTGACTCGCTTTACAAAGTGGCTTTGCATCTTGCCAAAAGAGATAAGAATGATTCGGTGCAGGTATTTATTTATTCTAACCTGGGGCAATTGTATTACAGTTACGGAACAATAAAAGAGGCTGAGGTATATTATAAAAAGGCACTTGAACTTGCACAGAAAAAGAATTTTCCTCTGCTTGCTGCCGATTCATATAATAACCTGGGAACACTTTACATGCAATTTGGATTGAATGAAACAGCGATTGATTATTTTGAGAAAGGGCTCGATATGTACCGGGCCGAAAAAAACGACAGAGTAGAGTCGGAGATTGGTGTCGCTGATATTTCTAATAATATGGCCGATTCTTATTTCGCGGAAGGCAAGTACGATATGGCCTATCAGTACTTTTTCGCGGCACTCAAAACTTTCGAGAAATACAAGTTGTGGGATAAAGCCATTATATCCAGTAACAATATTGCGGAGATCTATTTCGAAAAATCGAATTATAAAAAAGCAGATGAATATGCTTCCCTGTCTTTACATTACCTGGAAAAAAAGCCTAATGTATATTCACGCGCTAATCTTTATTTTGCATTGGGGAAAATAAAAGAAGCAACCAAAAAATATGACTCCAGCGAATATTATTTTAAAAGTTGCATATCGCTGTTCGAAAGTATAAATCATACCAGTGCAATGGGGTCGGCATATAATTCCTTAGGCTCTTTGTACGCAGAGCAGTTTAAATTTCCTATGGCGAAATTATTTTATGAAAAGTCGTTTGAAATCAATAAAAATGGAGGCGATACTTCGGGGATGTGTGTGAATTATACGAACATGGCCAACCTCGCATTTAAACAAAACAATATCGAGCAGTCGGAAAAATATAACCAGCAAGGCCTTGCGATATTAAAACCCGAAATGAATTTTAGTGTATACACAGATCTCCTGGGGCAGGCGGCTGAAATTGCTGCGAAAAAAAAGCAGTTTGAAAGAGCCTACAGGTATGTTCAGTTGTTTAATGTGTACCGCGACTCAATACGTGACGAACGTTCTGGGAAACAGCAGGAAGAAATAGAAGCCATCTATCAAAACCAAAAGAAGCAGGAACAGCTTCAACTTGCAACTGCAGAGAACCAGAAAAAAACACTCGAACTGCAAACATCAGAAGAAACGTCGAAACGAAAATCAGCACAATTGTATGCTGCATTGATTGGTGCTTTGTTATTGATAGTGCTTGCCGGATTTGTGATCCGCTCCAATATTCAACGTAAAAAAACAAACCGCTTGTTGCAGGAAAAAAATGTATTGATCTCCCGGCAGAAAGAAGAAGTGGAAGAGCAACGAAAAGAGTTGGCTATAAAGAATGATGAGATCGAACAGAAGAACAAAGAAATACTCGACTCTATCAATTATGCACAACGGATCCAATATGCTTTGCTGGCGCAGGACCATGTGTTGAAAGAAAATCTCCCGGAACATTTCGTGATGTTTAAACCCAAAGACATTGTAAGCGGCGATTTTTACTGGGCAACAAAGAAAGATGATAAATTTTATTTCGCAGTATGTGATAGCACGGGGCACGGTGTTCCCGGGGCT
>DASWXS010000639.1:0-4545 GCA_036405375.1 Bacteroidia bacterium | reverse complement strand
CATATATAAAATTTCCCTGGTCATCATTTTCAATAGATTTGCCTGCTTCATTAAAATTTGCCATTAAATCATTATATGGCATTCTCCACTGATAATTCGATTCTTTTACATATTCAAACTTCGTATAGTTTCCGAAATCATCATCTGTTGGCCCGTCACCGGTGAGATCAACATAATCAGGAGAAACAACGGCTGTAAGCAAATATGAATGCGCATAAGCAGGTGTTTTTACCTTATTATAATAACGGTCGATTCCTTTTCCGTTCGATGTGGAACGATCGCCTGTGTTGTATTCAACATAACCTGATTGCGGCTCATAATGAAAATTAGCCACTGGCTGGTTAGAGGAAGTAGTGCTGCCACTTACATTAAAAGTTACTTCTTCCTGGTTGGTATTATATGCAGGTAAACCATATATATAACGGCTTCCATCAATACGCAAACAAGTAATCTCCGCGATATGATCTGCTTTTGCATCTATATTAACGTTCATTCCGTTTGGATGAGTTCCGTTGTAGATTCTTTTATCCAAACCATATAGTCTCGCTTCTTCCAGGTTAAGAGTCGACATAACCTGGTTTCTTTTTTGCCTTTCCTGCAGGTGATTATTAGCGCTTAATGTGGTTTCAGAAGAGTAACCTGTTGTTTCCAATACATCCGTAGCCCTGTGATTTATCAGCCCGGTAATCTTAATTCTTTTTGCTTCATCTTTCCCCAAATTGTCATACAAAGCAGCCTGGACATCATCCGTAGATTTTTCACCAACTTCTTTGAAATAAAACGGCTCATACCCTTTATGCATTCCATTAGTACCATGCGCTCTTAAAATATCTTTCGCGTCATTTTCATCTTCCCACTTACCTGTAGTTGTATGTACATCTACAACCGATATATTAACTCCCAAATGTGCTGTTTGTGCCGCGGCAAATTCAACACCTCCCGAGTAGCTATCACTGGTGGTGGTGGCTGAGTTATCAAACACATACCCAACATCACTTCTGAATGGTCTGAATGCACCGCCCATTCCCTGTCCTGATACTGAAAAGATATCATAGGTTTGATTGGTTACAGGAAGATTTTTGGTATAACGGCTGAAGGCCTGATCTTTTTCACGATTAAAATCCATCAGTACATTATCTGAATTTTGCCCGTTATGACTGAACATATAACCATAAGCAGGAACAGAAGAATTATTTCCCATTAACGACTGATTGGAAAAATATCCTCCAAGTGTTATGTCTCCATCCAGGCCAAAAATAGTAGTCCCCAATTTAAAGCTCAATGCAACAGAGTTGTTCACCATGTTATTCTGAATTTGAGGAATATAGGTTGATGCGCCAAAAGTTATAGCGCTCGATCCACCTACTCCACCTGAACCACTTACATCTTTATCCCCTATTTCAAATCCTGTATCACCGTTTTCATCTTTAACCAGGTAATGTAATGTTTGGTTGCTTTGACGATTATAACTTGCATTGATACTAAGGTCCTTGAGACCTGAGCGCGAATTCACGCTCATACCAATACCAATGGCAGCAGAGCCTGTAGTGGTTCTATCATCTTTTTGGGTCTTATCTGTTTTATAAGAAAAACTTACATTAGGGCTAACAGTTAAACCACCACTATTACTTGCACTCACGCCCAAACCAGCGTTCATTGATCCTTTACCACTATTACCTGCAGATATTCCTATACTTGCAGAATGCTCCATGCCAATACCTGTATAGTTATTAAAGGTCAAACCCAAACCAATATTTAATTTGCCTCCGTTTCCTGATTTCTGCCCGGCTGAATTTTTTTTGAATCCGAAAATTTCAAAACCAACACCCACATTCACACCGAAAGTGTTGTTATCTTTCATATTGAATTCTTTCTCAATTGCCTCACCATTAAAATCATCAGGCAAACCACGCATGTTACGGTTAATGGCCCCAACATTTAAGTTCCAGCCCTGCCCCACCCAGCTTGCTTCCTGGTCCATTCCGACCCCCGAATTGTAAGCGATGTTTAAAGGATATCCACCTACATCCATCAAAGGAATATTGTATTTAAAATCTCCTGAAGTAAGATCAACCATTTCCGCCGTATTGACCGGGGTAAAAGCCTGCACTTCCGGCTGGGATGGCCCACCGGTTAAGGCAAAAGTTGCAGTAGGAGTAATAACTTCTGAAACAAATGTGATTAACAGAAAAAAACTGATGATCCTTTTTCGTTTCTTATTTCCAAATAGTCGTATCATGATTTAGTCGATCTTAATGTGTGTGTGATTTATTATTTCTTCTTCGTTGATGGCAAATTTTATAATTCCGGCATCCAAAAACTTATTTTCATAAACCAGGACAGCATCTTTTAATGAAGACGCCCTGAACCCTAACATAAAATTGTTCTTTGGCGAAACACCATAATTACGTTCGAAATGATATAAAATGCAAGGAACAGTGTCTTTACCTGCCAATACAATATTGATATCTTTCTGCATTCCGAACATGTAATAATCAATACGTTTGTTATAGGATGCATCTATGTTTCCATCCAGTTTATATTTTAGTAATTCATCGTTGAAATTATCTATACTGATCTCCAGGTTAAAAACCAAGAGGCTATCATAATTTTTTACTATTGAATCAAATTGCGGTTGACTGATAGCTTCCAGGTCCTGAACATCCCGCAAAGCCATTTGATCTCCGGAAATGTAGTTCAGCTTAAAATTGATGTCTTTGATCTTTTTTTCCTGGCCATACTTTTCATTCTCTTTTTTAATGAATTGTTTTATATCATCCTTTGATGAAACAACAAAAACTTCGTTCCCGGATTTATTGCATGAACCAGGTAAAAAAAACAGGATAACCCCTGCTACTATATAGATAATCCTATTTAACACCGGAATACTTCTTATTTATATAATCTAAAACCTCTTTTGTAATATCTTCCTTCTCTTTTGCAAACATAATGTTACCCTGGCCGGTTGCTCCCAAAAGATAATCGTAGCCATTTTCTTTTCCGTAATCTGCCACATACTGGTTGATTTGTTTCCAGATCTGATCCGAATATTGTTGAGCAGCCAGGTCATTCTCATCATTGAATTCCTTTTCCTTATATAAATAAGTGCGTTGCAAGTCGTTGAATTGTAGCTTGTCTTCTTCGGTTATATCTTTTCCCTTTAAGCTAAGAGCCTGGATCCTAAACTTAAGGCTGTCCAGCATGGTTTGTCTTGTCAGCTGAGTTTTTTTGTACTTATCTTCCAGTTCTTTTTTCAAAGTAAATCCGTCGTACAGATTAGTTGTGCTTACGTAAGCGATCTTCTTCGAACGATACTCATTCCAGGCAACCGAACCAATAACGATTGCAATTAATAAAACGAAAGCGATTAGATTTTTATATTTTTTCATTGCTCTTTAATATTTGAAGCGTGCGTGAAATACTTCGTTCTTTTTGTTGGTGATTGATATTCTATAAAATTTCCCTGCTGATAAACCAATGCTGGCCAAATCAAGCTGATAACGGTTATCCCCTATCTTTTCAATTTTATTAGGCAATGATGATATAACTGAATTTTTGTCATCAACAATTTTATAGGTGAGTTGCTGAGCCGGATCAAAATATTCTTCTTCAAATGCGAAGTAAATCTTTTGATTGGAGGAAGCATAATAACCTCCATCCAAAGTTTTTTTCAGGATAAAATAGTTTTGAGATGGAGGGAATACCACACCACACCCAAAAGAAACTCTTGGATGCTTAATGACTCCATTTAAGAATTGCATAGAAGCATCAAGGATCAGGTCTTGTGACGTAATTGGGAATGTGCCTTTTACAACGCCATTTACAAGGAATGATATGGTATTGGCTGACGAATTCTTTTCTAATCTAAATACCGCATTATCCGTATAATTACCACGTGCGTTAGAAGTGCTCATTGCATTAACTATACGTTGATTATTAGTTAAGATGTAATATTTAGCGAATTCGATAAACCCAACTCCATAATTAATTGTATTAATATCTGTGTTTGCATCTGTTGAGCTGAACCCAATACCATTAACGGCTCCGGAATTAGACGCTGTCCATTCGATCCAGCCATTATCCGCAGCTTTAAGAGTGTTTAACGATGATGCTCCGGCATCCCAAGTATACAATTGTGATAAGCCCGAAGTTTTGGTTAAGGAACGATCTGTTGGATTAATGGTAACATTAGCGTTATTTACCCAATCAGGCATATACGCAACTTCAAATGTTTTAGAAACCGACGAAAGAATAGTAACAGGTGGTTCTCCTGGCATATACATTAATGTAACATCTGCGTAGTATTTTACAGTATAAACACCGGGGCACAAAGTGTGGAATGTAGCACTGTTCGCACCTGTTATATTTATAGTTTCTGAAGGTTGAGAAGCGCCGGGAGGATATATTTCATAGTATTTAGGAGCTCCTAAAAAAATGTTCCCTGTAGCCTGGATGGATCCCGCACAGGTATTATTACAAGTAACATCTGTTATCTGCCCGGTTATTCTTGATCCTTTTGTAAAAACCCCAAGCGTAGGGTTTACT
>DASWXS010000638.1:0-6911 GCA_036405375.1 Bacteroidia bacterium | reverse complement strand
GGTAATAGTAAATAATGGTGGTGAGGCCCTTGAATTCTTGAAAGATCAAAGTGTTGACCTGATCCTGATGGATATCCAGATGCCGGTGATGGATGGATACGAAACAACAAAACGAATCAGGAACGAATTGAAACTGTATGTGTCGATTATTGCAATGAATGCCAATGCTATGGCTGGTGAATATGAAAAGTGCATCTCTTCGGGGATGAATGATTATATCACCAAGCCGTTCAAAGCGGATACCCTGATAGCGATGATCGAAAAGTACCTCAGGGATACAGGAACATCGGCAGAAAAAAAATCTACTGTTTACTAAGACCCTTACGCGTCATGTCGCCCCAGGTCTTCTTTCCTTTTATCAGGTCAATATTTCCTTTTATTGCGCTGTACACTACAAAAGGATGAAAAAATATAGGCTCGAGCAGGGCTGCATAAACCAGTTTCATATAATCTTTACGTTTGGTGTATTGATAATAAGTTGTTTCTTCAGTAAGTAAAGACAGCATGGAAAATAGAATAGCAAAAGTATAAACGAAGATGATTAGCAGCATAAAAAAGTGCCAGTTGATTAATCCAAAGCAAGCCAATATAATAGAGAAGATCAATCCCGTTGCTTCTATGATTGGGGCCAGGTATTCATAAACAAGCCAGAACGGATAACTCAATAACCCCAATATCCTGTACTTCGGATGAAAAAGCATTTCCCTGTGAAGCCACAGCGTTTCTATAGTTCCACGTGTCCAGCGGCTGCGTTGCCTGCCCAGTATTTTGAAATCTTCCGGCGCTTCTGTCCAGCAAAGCGGATCGGGAATAAACGTTACGGTGTATGGTAGTTTGTTATCATGCATGTACCTCCGCATTCTTACTACCAGCTCCATATCTTCACCAACCGTTTTGTGATAATAACCGCCGGCTTTAATCACAATTTCTTTATCAAACATTCCAAATGCCCCGGAGATAAGGAGCAGGCCATCCATCTGGCTCCAGGCCATGCGCCCGAGCAGGAATGCGCGTATGTATTCCAATACCTGTACGCGCGCGATAAATGTATCCGGAACTTCTACGTTTATCAACCTGCCATTCTCAATTATGCAGGAGTTCGCTATCCGTACTACGCCACCGCTCGCAATCACACGCTTTTTTGTTGCTTCCAGAAACGGTTTCACCATTTTTATCAACGAGTCTTGTTCCAACACACAATCCACATCAATACAGGTTATGTAAGGAGCTGTTGCCACATTGATACCTGCGTTCAGTGCATCTGCTTTACCACCGTTTACTTTATCAATAACACTTAATTTTTTAAAAGCAGGGTTGGATGATTTGTATACTCCGCGTATTTCCTTGCATTCGATCTGGATGTTAACCGGTACCTGAAGCAGTTGAAGATCGAAAGCTTCAATCATTTTCTGCAGTGTATCATCCTTACTGCCGTCGTTAATAATGAGTACTTCAAAATTGTTATAGTGAAGCGCAAGCAATGATTTCGCATTGTCGACTATTGTTTTTCCTTCATTGTAAGCAGGAGCTATAATACTGATAGGAGGGGCGAAAGAGGAATTAAGTACCGACTTGTAATCCGAAAAACTATTTTTTCGTAAGTACTTTTTTAAAGCAACAATGGAAATGGATGCAAGAATAAGGTAAGCCGACATAATGCTTACGCAAAAAATGAAAATGATCCATATAATTATTTCTACTGTATCTTTCATGAATGCTGTTGCTTTATAAGATCGTTTACAAATCCCTTTAATACAGGTTCTTTTATATCCAGGCCATTCAGAGCGTTTATTGCATCCAACTGCACAAGTGCTTCCAGGCAATGTTTCTGGATCTCAGCTTCTTGCGCTTCAACAAGCCACTTTGGAAGTAAGCCTGCTTCGTTTTGTGCCTGGAGGATTGCATATGCTTTAATGATCTCTGTTTTTATTTCTGTATTTTCTTTTCCAAATCGCTTTTCCAATAATGGGAGTACTTCTGTTTTCTGCAGATCAGCTAATGTGCGTATCACTTCTGTTTTTACGGGCAGGTTACTGTATTCAAGGAGTGGAAAAAGTTTTTCACTTTTTTCTATCTGTTTGAAATGACGCATTAATCTTACTGCAAACAAAATTACCGTTGTTTCGTTGGAGCTCAACCAGGCTGTAAAATCAGGCAAAGTAGAATTGCTATGCTCCTTCAATGTTTCGATAAGATTGATTTGGTGCCAGTCGGATAACGGAGTGTTGATCTCGTTCAGGAAATCAAGGCCTGCAAAGCCCCTGATCTTTAACAAGGAAAGTTGCGCGTTTTCTTTTACCAAGCGGTTTTTATTATGGCTTAGCTGAATTAAACGACCGGTCACACGCTCATCTCTCATCAATGCAGCTTCTCTTATACCCTGCGCCTGTAACTCCCATTTCCGGCTTTTTACTTTTCGTTCGGTGTATTCAACAAATCCCGCTTTTAAATAAAGCTCCCGCAGGTTTTTACGCGATTCGCCGGTAAATGAATTATACAAAAGCAGTAGTTCACTTGTAATCACTTCTGCATGACGTTTGCGATTCAGATGTTCTTTATTCAGCCTTTTTGTTTTTTCGATGTTTGCCTCTAGTTCCTCTCCTTCAGAAAACGCTACTGCCATAAATAACTCGTCGTAACTTTCACGTAGTGAAGTAAGGTATTTTGTATCCAGGATTTTAATGCTTCTGTAAAGCATGATCACCCCAAAAAGTAAAAGCGCAATGCCGGAGAAAGAACAAATGATGATCAGTAAGATCTTTTCCAGGTCAACAGAAGCAGGTATAATAGAATAATATAATAATCCGTTTATCATTTACTTTTAATGAATGATATAGTTAGATCTGTTTTTATTTCATGCACCAATAGTTTAGTTCCTGATTGCAGCACATTCGGGTCTGTTCCATCATATTTCCACCCGGAAGGTACAATAAAGCTAAATTCTTTTAAAGGTAACAAACAGTTTACTTTGAGTAATAATTTTCCTTTATCCTGTTCAACAGAAAAAGTAAGGTAATTTCTTGCTGTCCACCATGCAGCATAATCGCTAAGCGTGAAAAATTGTGCTGAGCTTTTCAGGCTGTCTATGAGCATCTTTTCATACTTTAATTTATAATCGAGAGTATCCGTATGGATCAATACATTCATTAATCCGCCATACTTACTGATCTTTCTTGCAAGTTCGATACTTTGGCCAAGGCGCAGGTCCATTCTTGGAAGTTTTTCATCTTCCACTGTAACAGGAAATTCGAATATATCGAGCTCCTGGTCATACTCCCGGTTAAATTGTAATTGATACGGTAAATGAGTAAGCGCGTTGTTAGCTGTGATTCCCGAACTGTATTTATAACCTGTTGCAAGTAAGCTCTGAGGAAGAGAGAAAGGATAGGATAAATGTCCCGGCCGGAAAGAAACAACAGCTGCATTTTTTAAATTAGCTTCGAGTAAGAATTTGCTAACCCGGAGTTCCCCCAAAACAGAACCTCCGGTTGCTTCCTTTTTTCCTTTTACAAAAGGCCTGTATTCCGGATATTTTTCTTCGCCACTGCCCGGTTCAAATTTGGAATAAATATAAGAGTGAGCTACGGAGTGGCTTCCTATTTCCATGCCATACGAGTGTATTTTTTTGAGATACTCGACACCCTGTTCATTGAAAAATATATCGTCGTTCCAGTCTTTTATATATTTTGTCTGAATGAAATAAGTGGCAGGAATATTTCGCTCATGTTCCATTTTGGCGTAATCCACTGCATGTTTAATAGAGCGCGTAAAATCAATATCGTGTGTAATGCACACAGCAAGTTGTTGCTCTCCCGGCACAGCATTTAGTATAACAGCATCTTCGCAGGTCTGGGTGTAAATATTTTTAAGCAAGCGAATTAGCACATCCAGTGTGGGTTCGTAACCGTTTACATAATTACGGTACGCGTTGTATCCTCTTTCATTTTGTGAGCGCAAAACAAATTCACCCAGGTCTATGCCCAATGCAAATGCTTTCCCTCCGCCCTTGTAATAATATTGGGTCATGCAGGCCTCGCCGCTTTCGTACGTGAGTAAAGGTTTTGTCAAAGGCTTACTATAACTGTGCGTTCCTATTGTTTCTTTAAACATTTTATTGTTCCCGAGACAGATTTGTTTTTCTTTATCATCGGTAAATTCTTTGGTAAAAGATGATTCATTGTCGTTTATGTTAACGAAGAAGTTTTTCCGTGAAGGAATAGCATCCATAAAACCGAATGATTCGTTTAATCCGCCTAATACATTTATCCCCACTAAGGTTCCTTTATTCTGAAGGAACTTATCCAGGAGTTTCAAATCATCTTCTTTACAAACCTTCCCGGAGATAAATGGATACACAATTACCATTTCGTGCTGTAATGCACTTTCTGTATTGGTGTGAATCTTAAAAGGAATACCAAAACTTTTAAATGCATGAACAAGCCCAAGCCAGGATGAGTTGGTATCAGTTAACAGAATTCCAATTCCATAATTAGGACCAAGTGAATATTTTCTCCAGGAAGTTTTTTTCCCGGGAAGAATAACAGATTTTCCCGCCGGGCCTTCCAGATCGTTGAATGTAAATATCATCTTGTTGTTTACTTCAACTGTTTCGGGCTGCTGGCGTTTATAAATTTTGTACGCAATAAAGCCACCAACCAGTAAAGATAGTATTATGAGGCGTTTCCTGATTCGCATACTAAAAACGTTTTACTAATGTGAGTTCACTATAAAACCGGTTTCTGTATAAAGAAGGAAAATATTCTTCATATTCATAAGAAAACATTGGCCTGATAAGAAAACTCTTCCCTAATTTATACTGGGCACTCATACCAACACGCTGCGAATTTACTTTTACAATGTCGGCATAGGAAAAAGTAGTGTAAGGCGTAGCTCCGTAAATAAATTCAAGATTAATGTAATTATCTTCACTGGCAAAATATTTCCGGAGAAGAGCAGTATGAGAAACAAATGTGTCTGAGTTTTTTGTGACGATATACGGGCGATAAGCGAACCATAGGTTTTTGTAATAATAGCCCAGGTATGCCGTGTAGATAAAAATATCTTCGTTCTCAAACCCGAGGTACCTGCCGCCTGCAGATAGCTCAAAGCCTTTGGGAAGTTTTTGATAGATTTCCGCACTGGCGCGGTACGAAGGAAATACCTGTGATGAATTGGACAGTCCCGCATTCAGGTATGCATAAGTTTGTTTACTGAATTTTGGATAAGCATCAATTTCGAAGTGAAGCGCCTGGTTTCCATAAGCATCGCCGTAATTGATTCTTCCCAGCACAGGGCACTTTTTAAACTTTCTTTGATACTCTACAAAGCCAAAGTTCCATGGAGAAAAAGACGGATTGGTGAATGAAACGTTGAGGTAAGAAACAGAAATAGAATTTTTGTAGGCTTTGATTATAATATACTCAAGTAATTTTTCTCCCTCGTAGTTGTCTTTTTTGTTTTGAAGGGTAAGCAAAAGAACCCTGCGTGCATTTGTGTAATCTTCAAGCGCTTCATATGCTTTGGCTTGCTTGATCCAAAACGGATCTTTTTTGTTTTCGGGCAGGAATGAAAGTACAAGATCACAGTCGCTAATTACTGCCTGGTATTCGCCCGACCACAATTCCACATCCGTTAACGCATCATATGCTTCTGTATTTTTGTTATTATCTTTTATTATTTTATTTAGGATGACCTTTGCAGAGTCGGCACTTCCTTCCCAGGCATAAATTCTCCCTAAAAGAATACTGTAATCCGTATTGGCCGGATTAATATCAATGGCCTGTTTGCATAATTTTTTTGCAACCCGGTAATCTTTATTGTATGCTTTTTGTTGTGCAGCGTTATATAAAGAGTCTGCATTTTGTCCATTGGTTTTTAGTGTGCCAAAAACCATAAATACAATTAATATATTCAGGCGAATGATGTTCTTCACTTTTTTACCTGTGCTAGTATTTTTTCAACCCTTACCTCCAGCACCTGCGGGCTAAAAGGTTTTGCTACAAACTCATTTACCCCCATGCGGAAAGCTTCCAGCTCAGTGCTTTCAATTCCTACCGAGGTAAGCATGATAATAGGCGTTTCTTTTTTTAATTCGTTTCGCACCAGTGATACTATCTCCATACCACTTGCAAAAGGCATATTAAGATCAGTTATAATAAGATTAAAATCACTTTCCCTGATCCGGGCAATTGCTTCTCTTCCCTCATTAACTGTTGTGACATCATAGCCTTTTTTTGAAAAATAAAAACCAAGTGCCTTCAGTAAAAGGGGATCATCTTCGGCTATTAGTATTTTCTGCTTCATTAGTTGTCAAAAATAAAGGAACCGGGGCAATACTTTTGGCAAAATTCAATAACCAGGCGTTTTTTTCGGTTAAACGGGATAAAAGGATCGCCGGTTTTTCCACCAAAATTTACGTAAAACCAGCTAAATAAGATTTAGCTTTTTAAGAAGGGTTTGTTTGTTTTGTTCGCCAATGGGGATGGGGTGCTTCCCGATATATGCGTTTTCTTTTTCAATAAAGTCGATCTTATCTATGTTAACCAGGTAAGAGCGGTGTAGCCTGAAAAATTTGTCAGCTGGAAGTTTCTCTTCTATTGCCCTTAAGGTCATGTGTACCGTGTGGCGTTTCCCGTTTGCAAAAATATTGATATAGTCACCTAACGCCTGTATATACTCAATTTCATTTACAAGTATTTTCGTAAGCAGTGAATTGGAACGAATAAAAATATATTCCTTTTCCGGGGTTTCAACCTGTTGCTGCCTGCTGTCGAAAATTTCTTTTGCCCTTGCGACAGCGGTGAGAAAACGAGCTTTGGTATAAGGTTTAACTATATAATCGGCAACATTCAGTTCAAAAGCTTCTACCGCATATTTTTCACGGGCGGTGCAAAAAATAACGATTGGCTTTT
>DASWXS010000637.1:0-5006 GCA_036405375.1 Bacteroidia bacterium | reverse complement strand
CAACAAGCGCGAAAGAGCCTGTGTTAAACCTCCCTGGGCAGCCTGGTATTTTTTTAATGATTCTTCATCCAGGTTATCAGCGCTTATGGTTACTTTAGTAGCACCGGCACGTGCTTCTGTAACCTCAACCAAAGTTGATTTTTCAAAATTTGCCTCAGCTTCCACTGTAGAAACAATATTTGGTATCAAATCGAGCCTGCGTTGGTACTGGTTATTTACCTGTGCCCATTGTTTTTTTACTTCCTCATTTTTTTCAACGAATCCATTACGTTTATTGCAACCATACATTCCGAAAAATGCAACTAATACAACGATTACAATTCCTATTATCGAACCTCTTCCCATAGTTTGTTTTAATTAATTTTATACTAATATACTACTTTTTAAATATGACTACCTAGTGGATCATATCCACGCTTCTTTTAATGAAACTGGTAAGTTCTTCCCCTTTTAATAATCCCTGTGATAGTAAAGCAAGATCGGCCGTTTGTTTTGCCAGCTGTTTCTGTTTTTCACCATCTTTCTCTGCAAGTATTTTTGAAACAAGGGGATGGTTACTATTTACCACCAGTTGATACATATCAGGCATATTACCATAGAAACCCATTCCTCCGCCTCCCAATGCACTCATATCTTTCATACGACGCATAAATTCGGGCTGTGTAATCAGCATCGGGCTATCCTTCTCACTCATGCTTTCAAACACAACTGTGAATTTTTCTTTAGGTACAACACTTTCAATAACCGGCTGAAGTGTTTTCTTTTCTTCGTCATTTAGTTTGGAAACCTGTGCTTCGTCTTTTTTAATCAGCTTATCAACTGTATCTGAATCTACACGTACAAACGAAGTATCTTTTAATTTGCTTTCCAGGTGATTAATATAATGACTTGCCAACGGACCTTCCATAATCAGCACATCATAACCCCTGTCTTTCGCCGAAGTTATAAAGCCATGCTGCTCTTCTGCATTATTTGAGTACAAATATACTAAGCGTTTATCTTTATCTGTTTGCAAAGTGCTAACATGATTCTGGTATTCTTCCAGCGTAAAGTATTTACCATCGGTGTTTTTTACCAATGCGAACTTTGCTGCTTTTTCGTAGAATTTTTCATCGCTGAGCATTCCATATTCTACAAATATTTTGATATCATCCCATTTCTTTTCAAAATCTGCTCTGTCTTTCTTAAACAGTTCTTCCAGTTTATCTGCTACTTTTTTAGTAATGTGCGAAGAAATCTTTTTCACGTTTCCATCTGCCTGCAAATAACTACGGCTAACATTTAACGGAATATCCGGGCTATCAATTACACCGCGAAGTAATGTAAGGAAATCAGGAACAATGTTCTCTACATTATCTGTTACAAAAACCTGGTTACTGTATAACTGAATTCTGTCTTTAGGTGCTTCGAATTTATTGGTAAGTTTAGGAAAGTAAAGGATCCCGGTAAGATTAAACGGATAATCAACATTTAAATGGATGTGAAATAACGGTTCTTCAAAAACCATTGGGTACAATTCCCGGTAAAATGCCTTGTAATCTTCATCCTTCAGATCAGAAGGTTTCTTTGTCCAGGCAGGATTGGGATTATTGATAATATTATCAACTTCGAATTCTGTTTCCTTCTCTTCACCTTCTTTTTTAATCCAGTCTTTTTTAGTACCGAATTTAATTTCTACGGGAAGGAATTTACAGTACTTTTTCAATAAAGTATCGATCCTACTTTGTTCAAGGAATTCCTCGCTATCATCTGCAATATGTAATACTATATCTGTACCCCGCTCCGTTCTTCCGCCTGTTTCCTCCATAGTGTATTCAGGGCTTCCGTCACAGGTCCAGTGAACAGCTTTAGCTCCGTCTTTATAAGAAAGAGAAAATATCTCCACTTTTTTCGCAACCATGAATGCAGAATAAAATCCAAGTCCGAAATGCCCGATCATTGCATTTGCTTCTGCTTTGTCTTTGTACTTCTGAACGAATTCTTCGGCACCACTGAATGCAATTTGAGTGATGTATTTTTCTACATCCTCTTTAGTCATCCCAATACCCTTATCTTTGATAGTAAGCGTTTTGGCATCCTTGTCCAGTACCACTTCAATCACCAGGTCGCCCTGTTCACCTTTAAATTCGCCTAAGGCGCTGAGTGTTTTTAATTTTTGAGTTGCATCGGTAGCATTGCTTACCAATTCACGTAAAAATATTTCGTGATCACTGTAAAGGAATTTTTTAATGATTGGGAATATGTTCTCTGTCTGAACATTTATTTTTCCTGTAGCTGTCATAGTTTAATAATTTTTAAAGACGTATCTCGATTTTCAAAGCCTGTGCCAAGGCTATGATTTGTGACAAAATGTCAACATATTGCTTAATAAAGAATCCTGAAGGGATTCAATGTGATTAAAAACACGTCTTTTCGTTCTTCCCCAACCCTGAAGGGGTTGAATACATCAAAACAAGTACTTTTCCTCGAACTCTACTCCCAGTTCCTTCAACAACTCAATGTATTCTTCCCTAAAGGTTTTAATACGATGATGTTCTTCCTGGTTCTTGATATATTCAATTAGAATATCTTTTTCCTTGATAGAATAAGTAAATGCTCCATATCCTTCCTGCCATCCATTAAAATTCTCAAACAATCTCTCATTCTTTATAAACTCCGTACTTGCCAATTTTATATCCTTTACCAAAGAAGACAATGCTATGTTTGGATGTACATGGGTTAAGATATGTATATGATCTTCTACTCCACCTACTCTATACAAATGACACTTTTTATTCTCGAGCAATCCCGAGATATATTTATACAGGTCATCTCTTTTACTTTTCGAAAGCGTTCTTTGACGATTTTTAGTCCCAAATACTATCTGATAGATGATTTGTGTGTATGTACTCATTTATTCATATTCAAGCCCTTCAGGCTTGGATGGATCGGTTTTATTCTCTTTTATTCATATTCAAACCCTTCGGGCTTGGCTTTTTTACCTTATATAAGAAACCCCGATCTTTTGACCGGGGTTCAAATTTACTTCACAATTTCTCTTCCTATACTGCTATAGTAGTAGCCGAGTTTTTTCATCTGGTCTAAGCCATAAAGGTTACGACCATCAAAAATAACTTTGTTCTTTAATTCAGCAGATACTTTTTCAAAATCAGGTGTACGGAACAAACTCCATTCGGTACAGATAATAAGCGCATCTGCATTTTTCAATGCGCTGTAAGGATCTTCCGCAAAAGTTATTTTATCTCCAAGAAGTTTCTTAACGTTGTTCATCCCTTCCGGATCATGAGCAGAAACGGTTGCTCCTGCAGCCAGCAATTCATCTATGATATAAAGAGCAGGAGCCTCACGGATATCATCGGTATCCGGTTTAAATGACAATCCCCAGATCGCAAAATGCTTACCTTTCAGATCATTATTAAAGTAATTTTTAATCTTTGGAATGATGATGGTTTTTTGATTCTCATTCACATTCATTACAGAAGAAAGGATCTGGAAATCATAATTCACTTCGCTTGAAGATTTTGCAAGAGCCTGTACATCCTTCGGGAAACAGCTTCCGCCGTATCCAATTCCAGGGAACAAAAAGCGTTTACCTATACGATCATCGCTTCCTATCCCGATACGTACCATATCCACATCAGCGCCAATTCTTTCGCATAGGTTAGCTATCTCATTCATGAAAGTGATCTTTGTCGCAAGAAATGCATTAGCTGCATATTTGGTAAGCTCTGCCGATTTTTCATCCATAAAAATGATCGGGTTACCCGAACGTACGTATGGTTTGTACAACTCTTCCATTAATTGTTTTGCACGTGCAGAACGCGTTCCTACAACAACCCTGTCAGGTTTTAAGAAATCATCTACTGCAAATCCTTCACGTAAGAATTCCGGGTTTGAAACCACATCAAAATCTCCGCTGAAATTTTTAGCGACACCGGCTCTTACTTTATCTGCTGTTCCAACAGGCACAGTACTTTTATCTACCAGTACTTTATAATCCTTCATAATCTTTCCAAGATCATCAGCTACTCCAAGTATATAACTTAGGTCAGCGCTACCATCCTCACCCGGAGGAGTTGGCAATGCAAGGAAAATGACAGCTGCTTTTTCAACAGCTTCCGCAAGATTGGTAGTAAATTTTAAACGCCCTGCTTTAATGTTCCGGTGAAACAATACATCAAGGTGCGGTTCATAAATAGGAACCTCGCCGTTACGCATTTTGTTTACTTTTTCTTCATTGATGTCCACACAAATTACTGTGTTACCGGTTTCGGCAAGACATGTTCCTGTTACCAATCCTACATATCCTGTTCCTACTACTGCTATGTTCATATATCTTAATTTACGATTTTTTGACTGTTTGTTACTGATTTAAAAATTCCAGTACATTATCAGTTATATAATTCAAAGTGTCCTGGTCAAGCTCTGTGTGTATGGGCAATGAAATTACGGAATCACATAGTTTTTCTGTTACCGGAAAATCACCTGCCCTGTAACGGTCACTTTTATATGCTTTTTGCATATGCACAGGAATAGGATAATAAACCATACTGGCTATATTTTTTTCTGCAAGAAATTCACGCATCTTGTTCCTGTCAACTCCATTTAACTGCAATGTATACTGGTGAAAAACATGAGTGGAATTCTTAACTCTAACCGGAACTTTCAGTTTTGGATGATTGCCCAGAACCTTATCGTAATGTGCTGCTGCTTTGTTTCGTGCTGCCGCATATTCATCCAGGTGTTTCAGTTTTACTTTCAATACAGCTGCCTGTATTGTATCCAGGCGTGAATTTACACCCAACACGTCATGTACATATTGAACCGATTGGCCGTGATGAGCAATCATTCTTAATTTCTTCGCCAGGTTTTCATCATTGGTATACATTGCCCCGCCATCTCCGTAACATCCAAGGTTTTTGCTTGGAAAAAATGAGGTGCAGCCTATTGTTCCTATTGTTCCGGCCTTATGTTTGCTTCCATCTTTCATGGTATAGTCAGCACCA
>DASWXS010000636.1:0-2423 GCA_036405375.1 Bacteroidia bacterium | reverse complement strand
AAGTTTAAGGAAAAAATTTTAAAGACATGAAAAAATGGTCACCAATTCTATAAAACAAGCGACTGCCCTACCTGTCCAATCTGCGAAAAAGAACGTAAACCCAAAACAGGTTTTATGTCTGTACTATCTGCTCCTGCTATTCGAGCATTGGAAAATAAAAAAATAGATACAGTAAAAAAACTCTCTGCATACAGCGAAAAGGAAATACTGGCTTTACACGGAATTGGAAAAACCGTTATTCCTAAATTAAAAGCAGCATTGAAAGCTGAAGGACTGGATTTTAAAAGTTCTGCGGGTTCAGTGAGCAAATCAAAAGCAGATAAGAAAGATTTAGTAAAAAAACAGGCTGGCCCAGGTTCAAACACTGAACCTCAACAGGCAAAAGACATTGCAGAAGTTACGACACACATTAAAAAACTGGATAAATCAATTGTAAAAACGGTGGAATATTTGCGTGATGTATTCTTGGGTACTGATAAGAATATCGGGGAACGCATTAAATGGAACAATCCCAGCTTTTATTTTACAGGCACTATGAAGCCTTTCGATCCGAAAGAATACAAAAGAGAGATCGCTGTATTTAACCTGCACAAGAACAGGATTATGATTGTTTTCCCGAGCGGTGCTAAATTAAACGACAGGCTTGGATTCCTGGAAGGTGATTACAAAGACGGAAGACGAACAGCCGTTTTTAAAGATCTAACGGATGTAAAAGCGAAAGAAAAATCATTGAGAACATTCCTGAAAAAATGGCTGGCGCTTACTGATAAATAGTGCTTACAGTACAATCTTATCGAACTCAAAGCCTTTGTCTACCAATTGCTCGATAGTTTTCGGCAAAGCATAGGTAACATTTTTTTCTGCCTTAATATTGTCGTGAAACACGATAATAGATCCCGGACGAGTTTTGCTCACTGCATTTTCTACGCATTTTTCAGGAGTTATGGATGATGAATAATCATAGCTCAAAATATCCCACATAACCAACTTGTATTTTTTGGCAAGGATACGTTCCTGCGAAAATTTCAACTGGCCATACGGCGGGCGGAACAAATTGGTTTGCATTACTTCATTGCAACGTTCCACATTCTCAAAATACGTTTCATTAGGTGTATAAAAACCTTTTAAATGGTTATGTGTATGATTACCCAACGCATGTCCCGCATGTTGTAAATGTTTATAAATAGAAGGGTTCTTTACCACGTTGTCACCCACACAAAAAAAAGTTGCCTTGATATTGTATTTACCAAGGTACTCCGCTATCCATTCGGTGAGACCGGGTATTGGTCCGTCATCAAAAGTAAGGTATACTTTTTTACCAGATGGAGCCATGCGCCAAACGCATTGCTTATACATGTTACGTAATACATTAGGCGGGCTTACTATCATACAAATATATATTTTGTTCTTTCAAAAAAAATGCCTTTTCGTTTTGAAAAAGCATTTTTAAATTTGGATTAAGGCATCACTGGTAGTCCTTGTGGATCAATTGCATCCTCGGGAACTACAGTTTTAATACGGTTAGAAAACTCTTTTGCTAATTCTTTTGATCCAAACGCGTTGCTGATGGTAATCAAACGATTGAGGATATCAGTTGCCTGGCGAATCTCTCTTCCATAGAAATCACGGTTCTCACGTTTCATTTTGTTATAGAAAATCAGATCTTTTTCAAAAATATCAAACAGGCGTTTCGACAATTCGTTTCCTTTTGCAACGTTTCCGGCCTGGTAATAACCAAGAGCAATAGAATACATGGTTGCATCGTAAGGAACATTGCTTTCCGGCATTTCAAGCATCGCTTTATCCAGAACTTTCAATGCTTTATCTTTTTTGCCTTTCTCTGTTAAAGCCGAAGCCAGCTGACCGATCTGGATACGCATGTTGGAAGCCATACGCAAACAGTTCTCATCCAGGTAAACACCTGGGATGTTCATTCCGCCATACTGGAACTTCATAATGTTGTCATACATGATGTCTTCAGCAATACGTGGCCCGCCCGAAGCCATTTCCGCAGGAGTAGATTCGATAGGAACCAAACGGTATGCAAGACCTTCCAGCTGAAGATATTTCTCCAGGTTCAGGTAAGAATCAGATCCTGTGGTAACCGCGAAATAAACCGGGCGTTTCCAGTCGTTTGCCGCAAGTAAATCAAGAATCATTAAATCGTTTTTAAGAACATAGTTCTTCTTCACTTCCCAATTCAAACTCTTCACAATCCTGTTCTCCATTCCTTTCGGCACGATTCCGTTTTTCACCACAAAAGCAGAGTCGACAGCAACGCTGATCTTTTTACTTGGAAGGATATCGATTGGCTTATCTCTTCCCGGAGCCATCCATTTGTTTTGCGGATCATCGCTTGCCACAAATTTCATTAACTCTTTAATATCAACGTAGCCAAGGTTCTGATCGTTGAAATACACAAC
>DASWXS010000635.1:0-1829 GCA_036405375.1 Bacteroidia bacterium | reverse complement strand
TATAATTGGCAACGCTCAAAAAATACACACTACTGCTTTTCAAAATATTGTTGGGAGTAGCATGCTTTTTATTTCTTTGGTTCAAGCTCAAAGACCAGTTCACACCCGAAAAAATGCTGGAACTAAGGAAAACACTGAAGGAACCGGTTGCTTTTAATTCATTGGTATTCGCTTTTTTTCTCATGATCCCGAATTGGTTGATCGAAAGCTATAAATGGAAGCACATCACTGCAGGTATAGAACGCATAAGTTTTGGAAAAGCAATTAAAGGAGTTCTTTCGGGTCTTTGTGTGGGCAATTTAACACCTGGCAGGTTTGGTGAGTTTGCGGGCAGAATATTATATTTCAGCCCGCACAACAGGAGCAAAGTTTCTGTTACTCATTTTGTTTGTGGAAGCACCCAGCTTTTTACTACTATGGTATTCGGAATTATTTGCGGAGCGTTTTGGTTATTGAGATCCGATTCTCAAAGCGGTATGTACCAGGCGATTTTTGTTGTTTGTTGTGCTCTGCTGATCGGCTTATTATTGGTTATTCTGAATATGGAAAAAGCCTATGCGAAACTATCAGGTCTTTCATTTATGAAACGGCTTAACCTGGGCAATGTTTCTTATCCGCAGAAAACCATGTTGCAGTTAATAGCGCTCTCCGCATTTCGTTACCTTGTGTTTAGTTATCAATATATATTATTGTTGCAATGTTGTGGTTCGGGCGGCACTTACGCCGAATTATTTATCCCGGTTTCTATTTCTTTTATGCTGATGTCGGCCCTGCCTATGATCAGCTTCATAGAAGTTGCTATTCGTGCCAGTATAGCAGTAGTATTATTTTCACCTTTCAATTCGAACGAGTTGCTTTTGGTAACAGCCTCCACCTTGTTGTGGTTCATAAACATTGCTTTCCCTTCTGTAATAGGTTATTTTATTATACTTTCAAGTAAGATTAAACTCAGGGAACTTAAAGCGCAAAAAATAAAATGATCCTTGCTACAACCATACTTGTATTGGTAAGTATCTACTTTTTGTGGTTGCTGGTACTGGCTGTTGCATGGATAAGTGATTCGGGGCAAACAACAGGAGATTCAAATCAGTTACCGGTAAGCATTATCATTCCGTGCCGTAACGAAGCAAACAATATACTTCACTGCCTGGAAAGTATTTACAACCAGTCGTACCCTAAGCAATTGATAGAAATAATTGTAGTGGACGATCATTCAGATGATATTACTGCTCAATTGGTTTCTGAAGAAGGAGGAAGTATTGTAACGAAATTGCCTATGGGAACAAGCGGAAAAAAAGCAGCTATTACTTATGGTGTCAATATGGCTTCATATGAGCTGATCATTACACGTGATGCGGATACTGTTTGTGGCAAAAACTGGCTGCAAGCACTGGTAAACGAATTCAAAAAGGAACAGCCGGATATGCTGATAGCTCCTGTAACATTAAAAATGGAAGGTACCTTCATCAATTTATTCGAACGCCTGGAGTATTATGCTTTTACCATCATAACCGGTGGGACAGCTATTTTAAAAAAACCGATTCTCTGCAACGGGGCCAACCTTTTATTTAAAAAAAGCACTTTTTTGAAAGTAAACGGTTATGCCGGGAATGAAAAAACTGCCTCGGGCGACGATGTCTTTCTGCTGAACAAAATTGCGGCGTTACCAGGTTCAATGATTAGGTACCTGAAGAATTATGAAGGAACAGTTTTCACAAACTCAGCGACTACAATCAATGATTTTATACAGCAGCGATTACGATGGGCAGGAAAGAATACCAGTAATACAAACTTATGGAGCGCTTTTACCGGTTTATTGGTGTTTTTTG
>DASWXS010000634.1:0-9017 GCA_036405375.1 Bacteroidia bacterium | reverse complement strand
CCTGTCGTCGCGAATATCCTGGTAAGTAGGAATATCGGATTTAACTGCCATACTTGAATTTTCATCCATACGCGAATTATGGATTTCCCAACCACTTGGGAATACCTGCGTTAATGCCATATTCTTGTAAGATGATTTTATACCAGGATGTTTGATGGTAACTTCCGCTACAAAATCAGTTCCCTGTTCAAGAGCACTCACATCCAATGGCTCTCCTTTTAATGTCATGTAAGTGATCGACATTTCCAGGTTACTTTCTTTTGCTGTTTCCTGGCCTGCCAATGGAATACCGCTGCGGATCAAACGTACATATAAAGGACCTTTGCCTTTGTTATTCAAACTGATGCTTGCATTAGCTCCCGGATTGGTAATGGCAATTTGTTTCACCACTCCTTTAGAGTTTACTGCAACAGCAGCACCGTTAATCTTACAATCAGCCATAATTCCCTCGCCCAGCTTATTTTCTTTCGAGTACTTGGAAACTGCAAGTAATGCATAAGCAGTTGTTTGCGTGCTCAACCAGTCTTCAGAACTTAATTGTTTCGCCACTTCACTTAGCACTTCAAATCCTTGCGATTTCATTCCAAGTAATGTTAATGTTTCAAGGATCATTGCCTCATCACGACATGACGAGCCATAAGTATAAGCATACTCTGTATACGACTTCACTTTTAATGGTAATGAGTTAATGATCTTTTTAGCTGTTTCGGGTTGACCGGCAATTTTATATGCCGCTGCTAATCTCCATTTAGCAGCTGTAGAAAGATTCTTACTTTCTTTTAAACGGTTCATACTACCCAGGTCTGCGCTCTTTGCAACCGCAAGTGTATACAGACGATATGCTTGTGTAAGATCTTCCTGGTACAACATGGCATTTTTACTTGCCACCCAATTTTGTGCACGATCTTTCTGATAACGTTTCCAGTTGTCCAATAAGCCATATGGTATACTGTAACCACGTTGTTCAGCCTCCAGCAAGAAATGACCGGCGTAATTAGTACCCCATTCATCAGCCGTATTCAAGCCCTGCCAGTAAGCCAATCCTCCCGATTGCGTCTGGAATCCTTTTAAACGATTAATCGCTGCTTTGATATTGGATTGAATTACTTTACTCTGAGCATCGCTCAATTCAATTACATCACCCAGGAATAATTGCGCAAACACACTTGAAGTAGTTTGCTCCACACAACCATGTGGGTACTGGATCAGGTAATCCAAACGTTGTTGCAGGTTGATCGGCGGCATAGAGGAAATCTCCAATACTGCTTTGTTTGTACCGGCAATTCCAAATGGTTTGTAATTCAGCGAAATATTTTTGCCCTTATCTGCCAATACCCCCGACACATCGGTAATGTATGGGTTTGGCGTACGGATTTCAATTTCAATTTCTTCACTTGTGGTTTCCCCTGCTCCACTCGCTTTGATCTTCACCTTCGCAATGCCCAAAGAAGGTTTCACCTTCAATCGGAAGGTAACCACTTTATCATCCGGTCTGCTGAACTCAACTGATTTTGTTGCTTCATCCAACACAATAAAATGTTTATCCGGAACAACAGTTATGGTTGCATTTTTCACTTTATCTTCCATCGCAAATACAGTTACCGGCAAGTCCACTTCTTCATCAGGACCAAGCACACGCGGCAAAGTACTAAGGATCATTAAAGGTTTTTTCACCTTCACTGATTTTTCAGAACTTCCGTAAGCTCCGTCTTTACCTGCAACCACCATTACACGCACCGCACCCACATACTGAGGGATCTTGATTTTGTGTGTATTGGTTTCTCCTTTATCCAATTTGAATGGCCCTACAAATCGCACCATTGGTTTAAAACGTTGAGCATTTGATCCGCTTTTAGAATCAAGCTCATCATCACCACCAATAGATAAAATCCGCTGCATTACTTTACCTGCTGCACCAATCACCATATCAAAAATATCCCAGGTTTTTACACCTAAGGCTTCTTTGGCATAGAATGAACTCCATGGATCAGGAGTCTTAAACCGAGTGATGTCCAATAAACCTTCATCAACTATTGCCAGTGTGTAGGCCATTTCTTTCCCTTGCTCCTCGCCTACTTTCACTTCCACTTCGGTTTCTGGTCTCCATGAATCGGCACAAGTGATCTTCGGTTTCAATACTGTTTTTTCGTCTTTGATCATCAATGGCAATACGCCATATAAACGAATCGGCAAATCATTCATAACGTTTCCGTGGGGCTGAATCAATGTTGCATGCACATAAACATTAGGTGTCATAGCATCTGTTACTTTAAATGAATAATCAGTGACACCATTTTTTGTTTCAATCCAGAATGTTTGCAATACTTTGGTTCCTGTTTCAAGGCTGATCAATGCTTTTCCTTCTTTAGCCGATGGAATAGATAATTTTACTTCATCGCCAACATTGTATTCCGTTTTATCGGAGCTAATATTCAACATGGTTGCACCTTCGTTTCCTTTTGGCGATTTACCTTGCCAACTCGGCCAATCAATAAACATCAGTTGCCCCGCACTATGTCCACTTACTTTATCAGTAACATATACTAAGTACCTGCCCCATTCCGGGTAATTGATACGGAATTTAAAACTTCCTTTTCCATTAATTGTTACCACATCCTGGCTTAGTACCGGTTGCTTATAATCACTTCCTACATAACTGGAAAGATCATCATTGTAATTATCCCACCACCATCTCCAGCTTACTTTATACACTTTAACGGTTACTTCTCTGCTGGCAGGATTCCCATTTTCATCAACAGTTGCAATCTTAATATCCTGGTCGGTATCTGTTTCCAGGTAACCTCGGTCTTTTGGAGCTTCCGGAAGTTTGATACCAACGTAATGTGTATATGGTGAAAATGGCATAGAGAAGCGATCGGTACTGAAAGCTCCTCCCTCTTCGAATGCACGCACCGTAAAGTTTGCATTTAAAAAGCCCGGTGCATTTTTAATTCCTGAGAAAGATGCATTCACTTGTGTGAACCCATTTTCATCTGTTCTGCCATCGAAAATAGTTTGTGATTCTGAATAAAAACCTGAAGCAGGATTATCAAACACATATCCTTTGTAGTTTTTAAATTCGGTTGTTTTAGGTGAGAAGGAAACATCGATCTTGGATTCTAGGTTTTTACCTACCGCTCCATGCAGCCAATTCACCTGCAAAGCACCTTTCAGGTCTACAGCACTTTCTGCAGTCAGCATTTTTGTATTGAAATCAAGATTTAATTTCAATCGGTTCGGCATGATCGTTTCTATCTTTATTGTTTTGGTAAATGCCGCACCACCTGCTTTTACTTTTGCCGTATAGTTACCTGTTGGAGCATAATTATCCGTCTTTGTTCTGAAGTCATAAATACCTTCTACATTTTTAGATTGTACCAGTTTCTGAACCACCTGTCCCATCGGGTTAATCAACTCCATAGTAACCGGATAATCCTGCGGTAAGTTTTTGTCTTCATCTTCCAGCATAAAAGAAAGGAACAAGCTGTCACCTGGGCGCCATACGCCACGCTCACCGTAAATAAATCCTTTTAATCCTTTCTGGATCTGTTCACCATTCACTTCAAACGAACTTAAACTGTTTGATAAACCATCTTCCAGTTTCAGATAGTTACGTTCTGATCCTTTTTTTGCAACAAGTACAAACGGTTTCTTTTTGAATTCGAAATTTGCCAGACCTTCGCTGTTGGTTTTGGTTTCACCTAAAAGCTGCTGCTGATAATCATACGCTTCAATGGTTACACCGCTCATAGCCTGGGCAGAGATAATATCACTCGTCATTACCAGGTACGATCCATCATTTCCTTTTTTAGCCAGTAACCCAATGTTTGTTGCAAGAATATTCCTGCTTTGTGAACGTGAAGAGCTGTAATACGAAGGTGTACATGGATTCTCTCTTTCGCGGTAATCGTAATAATCATAATAATCGCCATAGTCATAATCATCCGAATAATAAGAACCATAATAATCCCATTCTTTGTCCTCTTTATCCTCCTCTTCTGATGTTTCTGCTTCCGGGATCATTTTAGCAGTAGTATCTCCATCGCAATCATAAATTGAATACGAGCGTTTGAAACTCAGCTTTACATTATAGATAGCTCCCGGCTCAGCCTGGATAAGTTTCGAAAGGTCCAATGCATATTTCAACGACTTGTTTCTTGGTAAATCACCCAGTGTATTTAACGGAACCTTTTTCTTCAATACGGTTTTGCCTACACGCATCATTTCGCTTTTTCCATCCAGGTTATTTACCTGGAGGAATTGTAATACATTGCTTTCATATACTTTAGTGATCTTTACATCAACTGCATTGATATTTACTGCCTCAAACGGGAAAATCAAACCATTTGAGCTTGGTAAGATCACTCCTTTTCCACTGATCTTCACTGCCGGTTTCAGTTCTTCAAACTCAACCATCACAGTGATGTCTTTCCCTAATTCTTTTCCTTTGCTGTTTTTGATCGCTGAACCCAGTACAATATTTTTAGTACCCGTTAAGCGGGTTGTAGGATAGATTTTAATGATATTGCCATCAATAGCATAAGTAAATGTATTCAGATTTGTTGCCGAAGGATTGTTGCTATAACTGCTCTCGTAATAATAGTCATCATTGTTATTGTCTGAACCATTATTTTCGATCTTAATTAAACCATCCAGATTTTGATTTGCTGCAATAATATCGGTACAGAATAAATGAATAGCCTGGTCGGGCTCATTGGTAACACGGTTAGCCATTACATTAAATACACCTGCAGCAGGAATAGTGATCTCATTCGTAAATTCAGTTTTACTGTCGATAGCTTCTCCATTAACCGACATCATCAACACTGATTCTTCGCCTCCTTTTTGAATTCCGTCAATAATGAAACGATGGCGTGTATTGGACTCATGGTTCCAGGTGATTTTTGGTGAGCTGCCGGCATGAGAAACCGTAAAACATTTTTCAACCATTGCGTGTTCCGCAAAATCGGCAGTACTCAATAAGCCGGTAAGCTGCATGGTGCGGTAACTTTGCTGATCGGTGATCACATAATCGTGCACTTCCAGGTCAATTGCCTGCGGAATGGTTTGAAAGGTGAACTCAAAAATCTTTAAATCATTAGGAACATCTGCAACCTCTTTCAATTTGAAAGAAGCATTATACAACTGATCCTGCTTTAAACGTGCTGCAGGTTTAAATTCGATGGTATGATCATCAATCCAGATCATTTTCCCATCGATGGAAGGAGAAAAATCAAAAAGGTCATTATCCAACTCCTTATTGAATTCTGGAACTTCTTTGGCAGCATTGGCCAAAACGATCTGTATCTTACTTTCAGTAGAAACATATCCCGAAGTATAAGCAGTAATATATTCACGAAAGGCAGGATTCACCTTATCGTATTTACCTTTTGCTTTTGAGGAAGAAATGAAATAAACAGAACCAAATAATACAGCTACCGATGCAATAACGGCAAGCACTAATTTTTTTGACATAAGGGTTGTTTTATATTTAAAACAAAAATATGCGATTTTTCAGGGAAATAACAAAGTTTAGTGCTGTTTAATATCAAAAGGCACAGATCAATCAAACAGTTAAATATCAATAGTTTGAGACACTTTATATAAAGTAATTTTTGAAATTGTTATAAAAAGAAAACCGCTTCCTTTCCGGAAACGGTTTTTGAGCCCTGCAATAAGCAAACAATCAGAATTCAACCTTGTAGCTTAAGATAGGAATTAGCGGAGCCTGGTACCAGTATTTTACGGTCCCGGTTTTATTATCAAAATATTGTCCGCCTACATTTTTGTGATTGGTCGTATTCTGAATATCCAATGCAAGGGTTGTGGTTATTTTTTTGAAATTACGCTTACAACTTACCCTGATATCCAATCGGTAGTAATCTTCCGTTTTCTTCGAGAAAGTTTCTGATTCAATAAGTTTGGTTTCTCCACTGAGTGTCGAAGCCGTGATGTCGATTGGAGTATATCTTCTTCCGCCAACATAAACCGATTTCAGATTACAACCAATGATACGACTCTTTCTTTTTTCTGACAAGGTCCACTCTTTTCCTACAGTGAGGGTAACCGCGTAATTTGTATTGAACAAGGTATTATACCAATTGCCATTGGGTGCTTTGTATTTTGACTCGTATAATGAAGCGGAAAGCAGGTAGTACATGTTTTTATGCATATACTGCTCAAGAGTCAACTCCAATCCGTAGTTTTTTCCAAGGCCTTTGTTATTAAGAATTTCTGTGTTGTATCCGTCAGGAACATTCAGAATAGAATAAGTACTATTTTTATCGATACTGATTGGTACATTAAATAAATGCTGGTAATACACTTCTGTTTTCAGATGCGTGAATGAATTAAAATTCCAATCGTAACCCGTAACAAAATGATGAGCTTTACTCAATTCCAGGTTTTTATTAGGAGTTGTATAAGAACCATCAGCAGCATATTGTCGGACAAAATAAACACCCAGTGGCTGCACCTGGCTGTGAAGCCCATAACCCATACTTACACTGTGTTTTGAAGAAATCTCATAACGCAATGATCCACGCGGTTCGATCGATTGAGAACCATTCAGGATAACAGTCATATAATGTAAACCTATATTGGTGGTAAAACCTTTATTGAAACGATGTGTCCATTGAGAGAATCCTTGTATGGTTTGTGTATTATCGGTGATCTTCATTTTTTCCACCAAAACTGTTGTATCATATGCATCACTGATCCTTAAATTGAAGCCCAGTTGATTGAGTATGATCCCTGAACGCAGTGTATTCTTTGCATCAAACTTACGTGTATATACAGATGAAAGCGTAAGTTTACTCTGCAGGAAACTTTGATCATACTGTTTTAAGGGCTGATAATTGTAATTAAGTTTGTCTTCAACATAAGCGTTTTGAGTGCCTGAATAAACAAGGGCGGTTTTCAGGTAGGATTGGTTTTTAAAGAGTTTGGTATGTGTAATACCGACAGCTCCGGTATTGGCAGAAAAACGCGTATTATACCTGAAGAAACTGTCTTCTTCCCATTTCACCGAATCTTTGTAGGCAGTTGTGGTTTGAGAGCTTAAGCCACCAAAACCAAAAATGGAGAAGTTACCGAGTCTTTTAGTAGGCAGATAAATATTCATGGAAATATCCTGGAATACTGTGATCGCGTCACCCAACGGTACCCCGATCTTTCCTAAGATACCTAAAGTAGAATAACGGTAGTTGATGAGATAAGAACCATCATATCCTTTTTTGAAAGGCCCTTCCATACAGGCATCTATTCCAAGAACCCCTGCCTGGAAAGTATACTCGCGTTTTTGATTATTTCCTTTTCGTAATTTCAAATCAAACACACCCGATAATGCATTTCCATATTCAGCCGCGAATGCACCTGTGGAAAAATCAGAATTACTTAAGAGCTGGGCACTCAAAATAGAAATTCCACCACCTGAACTTCCGACGTTTGAAAAGTGATTAGGATTGGGAATCTCTACACCTTCCATTCTCCACAATAAACCATTAGGCGAATTCCCTCTTATGGAAATAGTGTTGTTTCCGTCGTTGGCTGTTACCACTCCTGCAAACGAGCTTGCCATACGACCGGGATCATTTACAGCTGCAGCAAATTTCTGCGTTTCTTCTACCGAAAAAGTTCGGGTACTCACCACCGACATATCATTCAGGGCTTTATTTTTTTCTACTTTAGCTGTTACCGTTACTTCATTCATTTGTGCAATCTCCTCTTCCATTCCTATATTCAGCACCAGCTCTTTTCCCGAGTTTACTGAAAGATTCTGCAGGGTTATTTCTTTATACCCCATGAAAGTGATCTTCAGGGTTTGTTTTCCAACCGGGACATTAGCCAGTTTGAAATTTCCCTGCTCATCGGTTGTTGTGCCGATGAAAGGATCAGAGTTTAAAACCACTACTGATGCTCCGGGAAGTGATTGTTGCGATATTTTATCAGTAACGGTTCCCCTTACGGTTTGTGTGCTTTGTGCAGTAAGAATAAAACTGCCCAGCAATAAACACATCAGTAAAATGTTTCGGCAAATATTGTTTTTCATAATTGTTGTTTTATACTACGACAACCGGAAAAACATTTACCCCTATTCCATCAGTAAAAAAATCAGAAAAATTTCAGGGACAGATTTCCACCTATCCACATCCTTACATTGGTTTGCCCATCGGTTCTGCTATAAAAAACACCGGGAGCAAGCATGGCCACATTATTGTAATAAGGGCTTTTGCTATCAGAAACAAGCACATTATATGTTGGTCCAAACGCTATCCCGAATTTTGACCCACATTTAATGTCAAGCCCTACGAATGCTTTATTCAGGATGCTCAGGTATATTCCTTCACCATTCATTGGTTGTATTTGCTGTGCTGAAAGCTCTGTAGTTAAATGCAGGCGATTTTTTAATTTAAATGTCGAGCCAAGCCCATAACCATAGGTCCACATTTGTTTTGTTGCAAAATAATTGGCCCCGGCAAAGAAGATGTTATGAAACTTCTCTACCCCGCTCCTGAAGCCAATATTTATAAACTGCAACTCATTAGCCGATAGTTCTGCTTTATGATATCCGCGTTTTACAAAACTGAACAATCCAAATGGAATTCCCGTGCAGGTATCGGAGACATTGATCAGGCCAAGCTGAAAACCTTTCATATTCTTTGCATAATTGCAAACTCCTGCCAGCTGCATACCTGAACAGTTATTGGCGCAATTAACTATCCCGGCTAACTGCATTCCTTTCACGGTATCGGCAATATTGAGTATACCTCCTAATTGCATACCGTTTACTCTTCTCTTATTTAAATTAAATACGCTGCTCAATTGCATTCCGTTCACGCTTTCCGCCGTATTAAACACTCCACCAATCTGCAAACCCGATACATGTGTTTTAACCGTATTGAATATTCCTCCAACCTGCACGCCTTTAACCGTGTCAGAAACTACATTTCCAATTCCTGCAATTTGCGTATAACTTACAGGGCCATTATCAATATTCAATAACCCTCCGAGTTCAA
>DASWXS010000633.1:0-3880 GCA_036405375.1 Bacteroidia bacterium | reverse complement strand
CAACGTTGCAAAAGCATACAAACGTCGCCCGGGCCAAGCGCCAAAAGGATTACAATCTTTCATGGAACCGCTTATTCTTTTTATCCGTGATGATGTTGCCAAAACCTCTATCGGTGAGAAAAAGCATATGAAATACATGCCTTACCTGTTAACGGTTTTCTTCTTTATTTTCTTCAATAACTTAATGGGTTTAATTCCAATCTTCCCATTCGGATCTAACTTAACCGGGAACATTTCTGTTTGTTTGGTTTTAGCAGGTATTACATTCATAGTAACATTGATCAGCGGTAACGGTCACTACTGGAGACACATCTTCGCAATGCCTGGCGTTCCAATCCCTGTATTGATCATTTTAACTCCAATCGAATTAATGGGAGTGGTTTTACGTCCATTTGTATTAATGATTCGTTTATTCGCAAACATTACAGCAGGTCATATCATCGCTTTGGCATTCTTTAGTTTGATCTTTATTTTCGGAGAGAAAAGTACAGGTGCAGGTTATGGTGTTTCGGTAGTATCTATATTGTTTACCGTTTTCATGGGCTTCCTTGAATTATTGGTTGCGTTTTTACAGGCTTACGTATTTACATTGTTATCGGCTATATATATAGGAGCAGCAGTTGAAGAAGGTCACCATGAGCATGATCACCATGCTGAGAATGGTCATGAAACAACTCATGTTATTGTATAAAGATATTTAAAGCACTTTTTTGTTGTTTTTCTGAAAAACAGCGTATTGTTAAACAAAATAAATAAATAAAAAATGACACCAATGTTATTAGAAGTTTCAAGTGCTGCAGGTATCGCTGCAGTTGGTGCTGGTATTGCTGCTTTAGCTGCTGGTTTAGGTATCGGACGTATCGGTGGTTCTGCTTTAGAATCAATCGCTCGTCAACCTGAAGCAGTTAACGACATCCGTTCGAACATGATCTTAGCTGCTGCCCTTGTTGAGGGTGCTGCTTTCTTCGCGATGGTTGTTGCGTTATTAGTAGTATTAGGTTAATGATTAAAGGCGATAACGATTGGTTGTCGCCTTTAATTTTTTTATTTATTGAAATTAAAAGAAACGAAAAAAAATAAATACACATGGAATTAGTAACTCCCGCATTAGGTTTGATGTTCTGGATGCTTGTAACATTTGCAATCATCTTTTTGTTGCTGAAAAAGTTTGCATGGAAACCAATCCTTAAAATGATCCACGAGCGTGAAGAGTCAATCGACAGCGCTATTAAATCTGCTGAAAAGGCACGTGAGGAAATGAAGGAACTCCAGGCAGGAAACGAGCGTATCCTTAACGAAGCACGTGCTGAACGAGACGCAATGATGAAAGAAGCGCGTGATACAAAAGAATCTATTATCGCTGAAGCAAAAACAAAAGCGAAAGCTGAAGCAGACCGTTTGGTGGCACAGGCACGCGAAACCATCAATAATGAGAAGTTAGCTGCTATTACTGAGTTGAAAAACCAGGTTGCTACCCTTTCAATTGATATTGCTGAGAAAATTTTGAAAGAGCAGTTGTCAAGCGACGAGAAGCAAAAAGCGCACGTTAACAATTTAATGAAAGAAGTTACTCTTAACTAAGAAAAATGGTAGTTGCAATACGATACGCAAAGTCTCTTCTTGGGCTTGCACTTGAAAAAGGGCAGTTAGAGGTTGTGCATAAAGATATGGAGCTTGTAAAAGAGATCTGCTATTCTAACCGTGATTTTGTTGCTTTCCTGGAAAGCCCGGTTATTAAAACAGACAAAAAGCAAGCAATCCTGAAAGAACTTTTTGCAGGTAAGATCTCCGATCTTACAGCTGCATTCCTTAATATCATTGCTGAAAAACGCCGTGAAGGATATATTGATGATATCGCTAAAGCGTTTGATGGTGAGTACAAAAAGCATAAGAACATTCTTACTGCAGTGATCACATCAGCTACTGGTATTGATGCTGCAACTCGCGCTAAAGTGCTTGAGCTTGTGAAAGGAACAACAAACGGTGAAGTTGAGTTACAGGAAAAAATCGACAAAGATCTTATCGGTGGTTTCATCATTAAGATCGGCGACAAACAGGTTGATTCAAGTGTTTCAAGAAAACTGAACGACCTGAGAAAGAATTTTTCAGAGAATCCATTTGTAAAAGAATTTTAATTAAAGAGATGAAAAGGCTAACAGTTATATTTAGTACAATTGCATTAGGGATTTTGCTTATTGTTGCCTGTAAGAAGGAGAACAATACGACTAGCAGCACGAGTTCAGGATCTGCTAGTACTACAAGCGGAAGCACTACGTCGGGAACTACTACATCCGGAACCACATCAGGGACTTTAGCTGCTTCAACACCTTTACAGGTTACTTATCAAGCTGACGGAACGAGTTATACTTACACGGATGGTTCTAATATGGAAGTACAATCGAATGGTTCTGCTATTTCCTTCTCGGGGAATACTGGTTCTGCAAATTATAAAGCTTATTTCGTAAATAATCTTTCGGGGAATATTCATTTTTATCTTGAAAAGGGGATATTAACTTTTACTGGAACATCGGGAATTGCTCCGAATAGTAATTTTGACGCGTTTTTCCCAATCGGCGCTGTTCCTTATGGATCGTCAACCGGGAATGGAATTGACATGCATTTTGGTATAAATGGTTTGCTTTATACAACAGATAATGGCTCACAAACAGGAAGTGTTTTTACAATTACGGATACTCTGTCTCAAAATATATCTGGGACGCATTATGTAAAATTCAAAGCTACGTTTTCGTGTAAGGCATATGATAGTAATGGACAAAACATGAAGACAATTACAAATGGTGTAGTTGTAGGACGATTTAAAAATATGTAAATTATAATAAATAATAAAATGGCAGAAATAAAACCAGCAGAAGTATCTGCAATTCTACGTCAACAATTATCAGGCTTCAAATCAGCGGCTGAGTTGGAAGAAGTTGGTACCGTTCTACAAATTGGTGATGGTATCGCTCGTATCTACGGACTTTCAAAAGTTCAATCAGGTGAGCTTATCGAATTCGAATCAGGCTTACGTGGTATCGTGATGAACTTGGAGGAAGATAACGTTGGTGCCGTATTATTAGGAGACAGCGCCGGAATTAAAGAAGGTTCTACCTGTAAACGTACTGGTAAAATTGCTTCATTAAAAGTAGGTGAAGGAATGTTAGGTCGTGTAGTTGATACGTTAGGTTTGCCAATCGATGGTAAAGGTCCTATTGCTGGTACAACTTACGAAATGCCATTAGAGCGTAAAGCTCCTGGGGTTATCTACCGTCAGCCGGTAACTGAGCCATTGCAAACTGGTATCAAAGCTATCGATGCGATGATTCCTATCGGGCGTGGTCAGCGTGAGCTTGTGATTGGTGACCGTCAAACTGGTAAAACAGCGGTTTGTATCGATGCTATCATTAACCAAAAAGAATTTTTCGAAGCAGGTAAACCTGTATTCTGTATATATGTTGCTGTTGGACAAAAAGGTTCTACTGTAGCTAACGTACAACGTGTATTAGAAGAAGCTGGTGCAATGGCCTACACAGTTATCGTTGCAGCTAATGCTTCTGATCCGGCTCCACTTCAATTCTACGCTCCATTCGCTGGTGCTGCAATTGGTGAGTTCTTCCGCGATACCGGTCGTCCGGCTTTGATCGTGTTTGATGATCTTTCTAAACAGGCCGTTGCTTACCGTGAGGTTTCTTTATTACTTCGTCGTCCTCCAGGACGTGAGGCGTACCCTGGTGACGTATTCTACCTTCACAGCCGTTTGTTAGAGCGTGCTGCTAAGATCAATGCTTCTGATGCAATTGCACAGGGAATGAATGACCTTCCGGATTCTATCAAAGGAATCGTTAAAGGTGGTGGTTCATTAACAGCTTTACCAATTATT
>DASWXS010000632.1:0-5806 GCA_036405375.1 Bacteroidia bacterium | reverse complement strand
ATTTTCTCTTCAGTATGTTGCAATTCCTCGAATGGAATGTTGTACTCATTAAGTTGTTGCTTGTATTTTTCTTTTATCGCACCTTTGTCTGAAACGAACACGTCAAATCCTTTGGCCTGCGCTAAAACTGCAGAACCTAAACCGCTCTCTCCACTTCCTAATATGACAATGCGTTTACTCACTTGTTATCTCAATTTCAACGTTACAATAGTTAATACAGCCAGCATGATTCCAATGATCCAGAAACGCGATACGATCTTGGATTCATGGAAACCAACTTTCTGATAATGATGATGCAATGGAGCCATTTTGAATAGTCGGTGTTCACGTGCATACTCAATTCCTCTTTTCTTTTTCTGGTATTTGAAATAATAAACCTGCATGATCACTGACAGGTTTTCTACCAGGAATATTCCACAAAGGATCGGGATTAATAATTCTTTCCTAATCGCGATGGCGAATACTGCAATGATTCCTCCTAATGCTAAACTCCCTGTGTCACCCATGAATACCTGCGCAGGAAATGAGTTGTACCAAAGGAACCCGATACATGCTCCAACAAACGCTGCGATGAATACCACCAGCTCGCCCGAGTGTGGTATGTACATGATATTGAGATAATCTGCAAACACGGTATTACCGGATACGTAGGCAAGGATTCCAAGGGTAGTACCTATAATTGCAGAGGTGCCTGTAGCAAGCCCATCAATTCCATCGGTTATATTCGCACCATTCGAAACGGCTGTCACAATCAGGATCACCATCGGGATAAAAATGATCCATCCCCATTTGTTGCAATCGTCACAGATCCATTTTACAATTACGTTATAATCGAACTCATTATTCTTTAAGAATGGAATTGTTGTTTTGATAGATTTTGTTTCCTCTGTTGCATACTTAGGCATTTGAAGCTCTTTTTTCGGAATGTTCCCATCAATCGAATAAGAACTTTGCCCGCTGGTGAATACCCTCTCTTTTGTTGTTACATCAGGATGGAAATAAAGAGTTGCTCCTACTATCAAACCAATTCCGACTTGCCCGATCACTTTAAATTTCCCTTTTAAGCCTTCCTTATTTTTCTTAAATACTTTTATATAATCATCGAGGAACCCTATAGCACCTAACCATACCGTTGATACAAGCATTAAAATGATATAAACGTTGTTGAGTTTCGCAAACAATAATGTTGGAATGATGATAGCGGCAAGTATAATCAGTCCACCCATTGTGGGGGTCCCTGCTTTTTGTGTTTGTCCTTCAAGGCCAAGTTCGCGCACCGTTTCCCCAATTTGTTTTTTGCGGATATAGTTGATGATACGTTTTCCGAAAAGCAAAGAAATGATCAATGATGTAATCACTGCCATTGCAGCGCGGAAAGAGATATACTGGAACACCCCGGCTCCCGGGAAGTCGATCTCTTTATCAAGCCATGTAAATAAATAATAAAACATTATAAACTTTGTTCTTTAATTGTTTCTTTTAATATTTCAAAATCATCAAAAGGGTGTTTAACCCCTTTTATTTCCTGGTAATTCTCATGTCCTTTTCCTGCGATCAAAATAATGTCTCCCGGTTTTGCAAATGTGCAGGCAGTACGGATCGCTTCTTTTCTGTCACTGATGCGCATTACTTTTTTCATATCAACCGGGTCAATTCCTTTTTGCATCTGGTTCAATATTTCTTCCGGATCTTCGCTTCTTGGATTATCTGAAGTAAGGATTACTTTATTGCTTAACTCACAAGCTATCTTTGCCATAACCGGGCGCTTAGTTGTATCGCGATCCCCGCCGCATCCAACCAGGGTTATTACCTGCTCGTTCCCGGTACGGATATTTTTGATTGTTTCCAGTACATTTTTTAGTGCGTCCGGGGTATGTGCGTAATCAACGATCCCAATAATTCCTGAAGTGGATTTTATTTGCTGGAATCTTCCTTCCACCGCGTTTAATGTGCTAAGCGCAGTAAGAACATTGGTTTTGTCTTGTTTTAATAAAATTGCAACGCAATAAACAGCAAGCACATTATATGCATTGAAGCTCCCGATCAGCTTCACCCAAAGTTCTTGCCCGTCGATATTGAGTAATAGTCCATTCAAATGATTTTCAATAATCCTGCATTTGTGATCTGCAACACTTTTCAGCGCATAAGTCACTTTTTTAGCATTGGTATTCTGCAACATGATCAGGCCATTTGCATCATCTTTGTTGGTTAATGCAAATGCGTCATCACTCAGTTTATCAAAAAATCCTTTTTTGGCTTTGATATATTCATCAAATGTTTTGTGATAATCTAAGTGATCGTGAGTAATATTTGTGAATACACCCCCTGAAAAAGTGATTCCTGTAATTCGGTGCTGAACAACAGCATGTGAGCTTACTTCCATGAAGGCATACTGGCAACCTTTTTCTACCATTTTTGCAAGTAATTCATTCAATGCTACTGCGTCTGGTGTGGTATGAGTTGCAGGTATTACCTCGTTTTGAATTTTGTTTTTTACAGTCGATAATAATCCAACTGTATAACCTAATTGCTTGAAAAGATTATATAGAAGAGTAACTGTTGTTGTTTTTCCGTTTGTACCAGTAACGCCGATTAATTTTAATTTCTCAGACGGATTATCGAAATAGTTGGACGCAATGATCCCCAAAGCGAAAGAAGTATCTTTCACTTTTACATAAGTAATGTGTTCGAACGTTGTGTCCGGGTATTCCTCGCAAATAATTGAATTGGCACCTGCCTCAATAGCTGTATTGATATATGCATGTCCATCTACATTGTTTCCGCGTGTTGCCACAAACAATGAGTCTTTTTTTACTTTGCGTGAATCGAATACTATTCCTGAAACAGCCAGGTTGGTTGTTCCAAGAACTTCTTCAAGTCCTGCTTTGTATAATATGTCTTTTAAAAGTTTCATACTATCAGCCAAGTGTTAATGTTATAAGTGAGCCTTTGTAATATTTTGTTCCCGCTTCAATAGATTGTTTTTTTACACTTCCAATCCCCTGGAGCTTTACATTGATTCCATTGTTCTCTAAAATGTACAGCGCGTCTTTTGCCGACATACCGTATAAATTTGGAACCAATCCTTTTTTTAGCGAACCCTCGATGTTTGTTGCATCCAGTTTTAACCCTGTGGAATCAGCTGTTTTGCCAACCCAGGCAGCATCATTATTCATTACTTTATGTTGGATATTCAAACCGGTTAGAACTGCCACAGCATCTTCCTTTTTTGTTTTGATCATGTCAGGAGCTTTGGTCAGCAATTGTTTTTTTGTGTTGATCTCCTGCTGGAAATCTAAACTGTTTGAATACACTTTTTCTGCTATTTCTTTAAATACAGGTCCTGCCACTGCGGCACCGTAGTAATTCCCTGCAGAAGGATTATAAATGATCACAATGCATGTATAGAGTGGCTTATCTGCGGGAAAATAACCTACAAAGGATGCCTGGTAAGCCCTGTTTCCTTGTGTTCCGTAGCTTTTTCCCCCATAAGCAATCTGTGCAGTCCCTGTTTTTCCTCCTACTTTAAATGCAGTAATGTTTAATCCTTTTCCTGAGCCGTTTGATACCACACCTTCCATTAATTTTTTTGCTTTTGCAACCGTTGATGCTTTAACAATTTGCGGATTGATGATCTCCGGTTCAAACTTTTGAATCGTTTTCCCGTTTCGTTGAATCTCTTTAATGAAACGTGGTTTTACCATGCTTCCGTTATTGGCTATAGCATTGTAAAGTGTAAGTGTTTGAAGAGGAGTAATGGAGGTTTCGTAACCAATCGACATCCAGGCCAGTGTTGTCCCATACCATTCCTCCGAGTTCACACTTTTGATCTTCGGTTTTCCTTCGCCAGGTATTCCAATACCCAAAGGCTTATCAAGATTGAATGATCTTAACTTCTCTACGAATCGTTTTGGATCCTTAGAATAATACTTTGTGATAACCTGGCTTGTCCCAACATTTGAAGATGTTTCAAAAATGCGTTGTACAGATAACTTTGGAGTCTCCGGTTCATGAGAGTCTTTCATTGTTCTGTCGTAATACTGGCATGTTCCGTTCCATACATTAAATTCATCATCCAGGTCAATATACCCATCGTCTAAAGCGGCAAGTAAGGAAGCGAGCTTGAATGTAGATCCCGGCTCTGATGGATAACCCATAGCATAGTTGAAGCGTTCGCTGTACATTCCTGAATCAGTACGCGTAAGATTAGCCACTGCTTTGATCTCACCGGTTTTTACTTCCATCAAAACTGCGCATCCATGGCTTGCGTCATTTTTGATTAATGCTTTCATTAATGCACTTTCTGCAACGTCCTGGATGTTGATGTCAATGGTTGTGTAAATATCATTTCCGTCTTTTGGCTCGATCTCATTCTCATCATTGATTGGTCTCCATACATCGGCTGCAATTTTCTGCATCAAACGTTTTCCACTAACCCCCTTTAATGTAGAATCGTAGGCACCTTCAATACCTACTTTCAGCTTGTCCTGTGTATAACCAATTGTCCGGGCTGCCAACATTTTGAATGGCCGTTCCCGTTTATTGGTTTGTAGTGTTACTAACCCTCCCCGTTTTCCTTTTTTCAGAATCGGGAATTTTTTCATGGTTTGCAGATCGCGATAAGAAACATTGCGGTGAAGAACAATGTACCTGTCATTCTTCTGTCTCGCTTTCTGCAACATTTTTTTGTATTCTTTTGCAGTTTTATCCTTGAACAGGTTGGCCAGCTCTTCAGCAAGCGGAGCCGCGTATTTATTAAAAGTGTCTTTTACGATAGAAGGAGCGTTTACGTCCATACCAACTTCGTAATAGGGAAGGGAAGTAGCGAGTAAATTACCGTTAACATCAAAGATGTTTCCGCGCGCGGCTTCAATATCAACATACATCATGGTAAGCTGCTTTGCTTTCTCACGCCATTTGTCCCCTTCAATAAACTGAACGTTCACTATACGATATACGATCGCTATAGCAAACACCAGCATAAAGATGTATACCAGGTAAGTTCTCCAGAGTATGTCTTTTTTGTGATCCAATTTATTTGTCTTTTTCTTTTTAAACAGTTCATTCCTATCCCGCCAACAGCGGACACCTCTTCCATGTTGACAGCTTACGCTTTCAAATCGGTAATTGCACCAGGGTGCTATACCTGCAAATTATTTTTGATTAACAGAGTCCTGCTGAACTACTATCTTCATTGGGGGAACCACAGGTTCCTTGAGTCCCATGCTTTCTACAGCTTTAGCCACTTCACTCTGTTTACTAACGAACATTAAGTCCGATTTGCTTGCAATATATTCTGTGCGCAGTTCTTTTAACTGCGACGTGATTTTTGATTGTTGCCTTAGCTTATCGTCTGCCCAATAGTTGTAGGAAATGTAAAACACAGCAACTACTGAGAGAAACAATACAAAGGTCATGTGCTTTAATACAAAACCTGTGGCCAGGAATGTACCGCTAAACACATTGTTCAAGGATTTTACAACTCCGCTTTTCTTCCCTGTCCGTCCGGCAGGCGGGTTTGGAGAGGAGGATTTTTCCTGAGCTTTCGGTTCTGCAACCGGCTCCAGTACTTCTTCTTCCTCTACCTGTATTTCCTTAAACTTATTCGCCATTATCTTAATTCAAAATTTAGAATTCAAAATTCAAAACTTTTGAATTGTTATATTTTCTCAGCAACACGCAATTTTGCGCTTCTTGCCCTGTTGTTTTCTTCAATTTCTTTTTCTTCGGGAATGATTGGCTTTTTGTTAATGAGCTCAAAATGCTTTGTTATTTTTCCGAAAAAATCTTTTTCAATCGTTCCTTC
>DASWXS010000631.1:0-4125 GCA_036405375.1 Bacteroidia bacterium | reverse complement strand
AGAATGCCCCAACAACGCTATCTATGAAGGTGGTGCTGAATGGCGTTTTGCGGATGGCACTTCATTAACAGGAATGGTTCATGGCAAAAACAGTGGGCTTGATGTGGATGCATCAGAGCCTCAGACACCCGTTTCGATGGATGTTTACTACATTTCTCCTGACAAATGTACGGAGTGTGTTGGTTTCCATGATGAACCGCAATGTGCAGCTGTTTGCCCGGTAGATTGTTGTGTTGACGATCCTGCACACAGAGAAAGTAAAGAGGAACTGCTGGCGAAAAAAGCCGGATTGCATTTGTAATTTAGTTTATTGAGTAAATGGTTTATTAATTGATTTCCGTATAGTTTAATGAACCTAATGAACTACTCAACTTAATAAACTATTCCCAAAACCTCCAGCTCCACACAAATTCTTTAAAACCTATGTAAACCCCGTTGTCATCTGACTTTATCGGGTACACACGGGCTGCATCTGCTATGCCGCTGAGCGCACGACCTGTTTCAAGGCTGAAGTGATAACGATGCAAAGGGCATACAATGCTATTGGCTTCATCATTGCAATAACCAAAACTTAAGGAAGCTCCATTGTGCGGGCATTTGTCCTGGATGGCATAAAAACCTTTAGTAGTATGTGCAACACAGATCTTCTTCCCTTCAATCACCAGTGTATTGATTTTATTCAGGGCAACGAAGTTTTCGAGCTCATTGATGTGACCAAAGAGTTTAACCCACCTTATCTCTTCCTTCATTGTCGTTCTTTTTTGGAACAAAGGTATACGTTACAGTGAAAGGATTATCAGAATTGTTCTTATAAATATCATGGTTTTGCTCTTCCTCCTGATTCGTTCCATTATTGTGGGTATCATTCTTCTTCAGGGGATTGCCCTGTTCATCCACCATCCAGTAAGGATTTGTTTCTTCTTCTTCTTCTTCCTTTTCTTCCTCCTGCTGCCAGCTATATTCTGGCTCCTGCATACCTTGTTTTCTATAAAGAAAAGCCAATACGGTTCCAGTCACAAACCCAAATAAATGGCCTTCCCAGGAAATATTTTCCTTCTCTACGGCAATACGCATTGCTTTTTGCATGGCTAAAGGAAATACGCCCCATATGATGGTTCCGTATAAAAAGGTCACCAGCAAGGCAACCCCGAACAATGCCCTGTGCTTACGTATAATACCCGAAAAGAAAAGGAAACCGGAAAGGCCATAAATAAGTCCGCTTGCACCAATATGATACGAATTTATATGATGAGGCGCTTCAATAATATTGGCTGTAAGCCATGTTAGTGCCCCGGACGAAAAATAAACGATAAAAAAAACTTTAACCGCGATCTCTTTATAATAATAGAACAGCAAGGTCCCCAGGATAAGCATTGGAAAGGTATTCGATAAAATATGATGAATATCTCCATGCAACAAAGGCATAAACAAAATGCCGGTTAATCCGGATAACGTGCGGGGCAAAACTCCCAGGCGATAAGCTCCCCAGTGATATTGCTGATCGTAGTAAAATATCATCCAGGCAATAAGCAAAAACAACATCGGGAACAATGCGCTTCCTAAAAATGTATGCTTACCCTGCTTCATGGTTTACTGCTAAACAAAATTCATGCTTCTTCTAAAATTGGTACAAATTGTCAGATGCGGATCTAAACTTTCTCAAAAAATTTAGTGGCAATTCAATAATTTTTATAAATTCGTAATATATGAGTAAAGAAAATTCAAAGAAACCCTCTATTGATGATATAGCGCGTAGCCTGGGTGTTTCCAAAACACTGGTTTCGATGGTGATCAATAACAAAACGGAGAAATACGGGATCAGTGAAAAAACCCGTAAGAAAGTAGAAGACAAAATTGCCGAAATGGGATTTATGCCCAACAAAGCTGCACGAAGACTTCGTACTGGTAAATCTTTTTTAATTGGTGTTATTGTTCCCGATATTTCCAATCCATTTTACTCGAAGATTATACGTATCATAGAAGACAAAGCACAGTTGGAAGGCTATAATCCAATGATCTGCAGCTCAGACGAAGATTCGGAAAAGGAAATAAACCTTATTAAAATGCTGGTTGATTCCCAGCAGGTAGATGGACTGATTTTAAGCTCTACCCTAAAAACTGCGGCAGATCTTGATTTTCTCCAAAAACGCAATTTCCCATGTGTACTTATCGACAGGTGGCTTCCGGACTCCAATTTGGCCACAGTAAGCGTAGATAATGAACAGGGGGCTTTTGCAGCCACCGAAACACTAATAAAGGCCGGATGTAAGCACATTGCCCTGTTCACGATCTCCCCGGGCTATATCAGCACTATTGAAGAACGTAAAAAAGGGTATTCAAAAGCGCTTCACCAGCACAAACTGGCAAACGACAAAAAGCTGATCGTTGAAATACCCTATAATGACATAAAAAATGCCGTTTACGAAAGCCTCGATGGTTTCTTTAAAAAGAAAAACGCTAAACTCGATGGCCTGTTCGCTGCCAACAACAATATTGCTCTTGCCTGCATGGAATATTTCATGGAAAACAAGGTAAAAGTGCCGGAACAGCTCAAATTTGTTAGTTTTGACGATATAGATGTATTCAGGTTCTCGGTTCCAACCATTTCTGCCGTCGAACAGCCGGTAGAGGAAATTGGGTCCTGGTCGTTTAAAGTTTTAAGGGAATTACTCGAAAACGGCAATAATCTCCAAAATCCGGCGAAGATTTCCTTACCTACACGGTTCATAAAACGCAAATCGTCGTAAATTCTTGTTTTTTAACAACTTAAATTTCCCATTTGGCGTTTAGACAAACGAGAATCTGCATTGATTTATGGTCCTGAACGCGAGGATGTTTATAAAAAAAATGGCTTTAACTTCAATTAACGCTTGTTTTTTTCGTTCAGAACCCTATTTTTGCAAAATTCTTATTAGAAACAACAAGACCTTATCAGAAATATCGAATAGAAATGAAAAGAATAATAGGCATATTAATTTTAGTTCTCTTGGTAGGGACTAGCCTATTTGCAGGTATTGATGATAAGAAGAAAAAGAAATCGGGCAAAAAGAAACACAAAACGGTAAAAAAAGCTGTCGTTAAGCCGGTAATCAAAAAAGATGACACCACTACTGTTGTAATTCGAGACGAGGTGTTCATGGATTCAGTTGATTCTTTATTAATGTTCCCTTCTCATGACTTGTATGGTAACTGGGATACATCATTAATTCACCCATATTTATTTGATCAGCACTTTACAAGCGATTCTTCTGTAGTTTATTTATTAGATGATTGGAGCTGCGGTTTCATTTTACCATGGAAAGGGCCAATCACTTCCGGATTTGGCTGGAGACGCCGTCGTCCGCATTATGGAACAGATATTAACCTCGAAACCGGTGATACAGTAGTTGCTGCATTTGATGGCCGTGTTCGTATTGCCAAATTCAATAACGGCGGTTATGGTAATGTCGTAGTAATCCGTCATAATAATGGATTGGAAACTGTATACGGTCATTTATCAAAACTATTGGTTGAGCCAGGAACTGAGGTTACTGCAGGTATGACCATTGGTTTGGGAGGAAACACAGGCCGTTCTTATGGAAGCCATTTGCATTTTGAAATCCGTTTCCTGGGAAGAGCACTAGATACAGAAGACGTAATTGATTACGAAAAAGGCGAGGTTAAAAATGCAGCTTTGGTTTTATACAAAGAAGATTTTGATGCCAAATATGACCTGAGAAGTTTGCATGCTCATCAGAAAACTTCAAAATCACATACCACTTCAAAGCAAGCTATAACTTCCAAGTCATCAAAAGGAAAAGTAGTTACGGTGAAAGAAGGTGATACTTTATCGAAGATCGCAAAAAGAAATAAAACAACGATCGCCGCGATCTGTAAGAAAAATGGCATTAAGCAAACCAAAGTGCTGAGGCCGGGAATGAAATTAAAAATGTAAGTAAGATTTTACGATTAAATACCAAAAGCCACTGTAAAAGGTGGCTTTTTTGTTTTTCCAATTCATTACTTTAGCACTATAAACCACTTATTCTATGAACTTGCGTAAATTTCATTTCGTACTTATTTTATCTGCTGTTTCGTTCTTGGATCTTGTTGCACAATCAACCATGACATTTGAAAATGTATTAC
>DASWXS010000630.1:0-13670 GCA_036405375.1 Bacteroidia bacterium | reverse complement strand
CCATTTGTTGCGGCAGGGCATTGCTTTGATTATACACAAGTATACTCACTGGCAAATGGAGAATCAAAAGATCGTTGGAGCAGTGCGGTTCAGTTGGGAATCGGAACGCATTACAATATCACAGAGCGTTTTGATGTGACCTTAATGACGCAGTATATGAATCACCTGGGAAGCGACCTGCATTCCCATATTAAAACAGAGAACGGAGTAAAACATATGGAAATAGAGAAGCACGAGGGTTTTGGTTTGGAAGGACACGTGTTGGTTACACTAAGTTTAAACTATAGATTAGGAAATTTATGGGGAAGACAAAAAGTTTAATAATACTTGCCACATTAGTATTTGGAGTAAAATATAGTGGTGCGAAAGAAATATATCCTTCTTTTGCGAAATCGCGTGGAGATTTTTATGTAATGATAGATGAGCCTGTTGTAAAGAAAGGGCTGCTAAGGGCTACGCTTACTTTCGCTACCGGTTATATGCCTGCAAACAAACTGAATAATTTGTACCTGACAGGGAATGTAGAATATTATACCGATAAGAAAATATCATTGCGGGGAGACGGCAATTACTTTTTCAATTCGATGAATGGTGATAAAACCCTGAAACAAAATCACAGCTTCTATGGCGGTGCGGCTTATCATTTTGCAAAAGGAAATTTTGATCCGTTCGTGGGATTACAAACAGGCCTTGCATTAACACAATGTGGCATTGTTCAGCAGGGTGGCCCTGAACGGGCAGTAGCATATAATCCACTGATATCGCCAATTGCGGGATTTAATTATTATGCTTCCCGATGGTTCCATCTTTTTATTAATGCGCGTTACAACATTGGTAAACACCTGGCTGATGATGCAATTATCCCGCTTAATGAGCTTAGCTTTTCTTTTGGGCTGGGGTTTAATATCAATACAAGTAAGCGAACTATTAATAAGCAATAGTTAAGCCTCGAACTCAAATTCAAACTTACTGCCTTTATCAGACGAGTATTTGTAAATTGCATTGATCTGGTCAGAAAGCGCCTCTACCAGCTCCATGCCCAGGCTGTTCTCTTTAATGCTTTCAAAGTTGGCAGGTAAACCTTTACCCGTGTCCTGTACCAGCAAGTAAAATTTATGATTATGCTGTTTGAATTTTACATCGATGCGGCCACCCTGTTCATCAAATGCATGTTTAATACTGTTTGTGACCAGCTCATTGATGATAAGCCCTAAAGGAATGGTGGTATCTATATCGAGTTGAATAAAATCACTGTCAACGTGTATATCTATGTGTTTATTTAGCCCATAGGCCTCGCTTAATCCTGTTGCCAGGTTTTCTATATACGCGTGTATCGGAATAGCAACCAGTGTTTTGTTCTTATACAATAATTCGTGCACCAGGGCCATCGATTGAATCCGTTTTACACTATCGTCGAACATTTCCTGTACATGCTCATCCACCTGCTTTGCGGATTGTAGTCGCAACAAACTTGAAATGATCTGCAGGTTGTTTTTTACGCGGTGATGCACTTCTTTAATCAGCGCCTCTTTTTCCGCGAGCGATTGCTCAATTAATTTATTCTTGGCAAGAATTTCATCATTTTTTATAGCCAGCTCTTTTTGTTTTTTGTTGGAATTCCTGTATCCAAGAAACAGGATGATACTGATAGCGGCAATGGCTATCGAAAGCAGTGCAAGTAGTAATTTATCCGATTTGTTTTTTTCGAGCACCCGTTCGTTTTCTTCCAGTTTTAATTTTTGTTCCTTTAGCTGGTTTACTTTTTCATCAAGCTCAAAAGCTACCTGCTCATTGATCATCTGGGTGAGCTTATCGGCTTCAAGTATAGAGTCTCTTAATTTATTGTAGATCTCATACTCTTCAGTTGCTGATTTATAATTTTTTGCTGCTTTGTATATCTCTGCATTTACCCGATGTGCTTTTAATTCGGGCGAAAAATTATTTAGCCTGGAATATAATACAAACGCTGTATCTATATAGTGTCGTGCAAGCTCATGTTGTCCGAGTTTAGAATAACAGGATGCAAGTGCCGAATAAGAGTTTCCTGCACTTTCTAAATTGTTTGTCTCCAGGCTCCAGTGGATATCTTTCCGTAACTTTGGAATAGCTTCATTATATTTTTGCAGACCAATCAACACACTTCCTATATTTCCTTCAGTAAGGCCTTCAAAAAAGAGTAAGTTTTTATCATCCGGTTTTTTTACCAGTTCTTTTTTGATCAGGTAATTAGCTTTTGCAAAGTATACGGCAGCGCTGTCGTATTTATTCCAGAGATTAAAGAATACACCCAGGTTGTTATAGTATTGGGCGAGTGTAATATTGTTGTTGTTGTATTTGGCTGCATTGGCTTCAAATTCTTTTTTTAATTCTGCCACTGCGCTTTGATACAATCCCATTTCCTTATACAACACGCTTAAAGGAGGATCGAGGAAATTAGCGTCAATATTTTTGATACGTTTTCTGATGCCTTCAATCATACGGTGCGTTTCAAATGCTTTGGCCGAATTTTTTATACTCACATAACTGTTCTTTAAAAAGTATAGCAACTGAACACTGTCTTCGCTTGATAGTAAAGTAGAATTACTCAACAGGTTGTTCAGGGTTGGTATTGCTTTGTCGTGTCTTTTTTCATAATAGTACAGGCCTCCGTAAAAAAGTTCAACCTGGCTCAGGGCATAAAAGTCGTTGTTCTTTTCAGCTTCTTTTTTTATTTGCTCCAATACGGAAGATACTACCTCGAGATTTTTGGAAACCTGGTCTCCCGACAAATCCCGTAGTAAACTTAACTTTTGCTTATAGTTTTTACTTTTGAAGGTGGCCGAAAGATCTTCCTGTGAGAAAGACAGTTGAACCATCAAGGATAAAAGCGTATAAAAAATGAGTTTTCGCATTTGCAGAGCAAATTTAGTATAATCGCAACAACCAAAAAATTTTGTACCTTGATGGAAATTCATGAATTACCTGGCCCATTTATACCTTTCGTATCCTGATCCTGAGCTCATGGTGGGTAATTTTATTGCAGATGCAGTTAAAGGCGATGATTATAACGATTACCCGGAACGTATAAAACGGGGAATATTGATGCACCGGGCTATAGATGACTTTACAGACCACCATCCCCTGGTATTGGAGTGTAAACGTTACTTTTCAAAGGAATTCGATAAATACAGCGGGGTGCTGATTGATATTTACTTCGATCATTTATTAGCCCGGCATTTTGATCACTATTCTACCCTGCCGCTGTCCCTGTTTGCTTCCCGGGCATACGAAATACTCGAAAAATACCAGCACCTGTTCCCGGAGAAATCCAATCTGTTTTACGGGTATATGATCAGGGAGAATATCCTGGAAAATTATGCCAGCCCGGAAGGTATCAAACGGGTTTTGCAGGGAATGACCCATCGCATTAATAAGCGTTTTCTTCTATATGAATCTATACCCGCTTTCGTAGTACATGAAAGGTCGCTATATGAGCTTTTTGTGCCTTTTTTTAAGGAATTGGAGCTAAATGTGGCCCATTTCAGGGCATAACCGGGCAATTTTAATTTGTTATCTTTGCCTTCTATAATTGAGAATTATGATAAAACCGATCAAATTAATAGAGGTAAAATCAGAAATAGGAGCAGGGACCCGTGGAGCAAGTATGGGGGTTGATGCGATCAAAATAGCTGCATTGGATTTCGGTAGCCCTTTTTTCAAGAAATTTAAAAGTGTTGAGGTAAAACATGAGAACCAGCTTTTGCTTGAGCCGGTAGTTCACGACTATGCAAAAAGAATCAAGGGCGTATATACATTGAACGAGCGTCTTGCAAAAGAGCTTCAGAATACCATTGTTAAAGAAAATTCAATTCCTATTGTACTGGCTGGAGATCATAGTTCGGCTATCGGAACCATTGCTGGGTTAAAAATGGCATATCCTAACAAGCGTTTGGGCGTGATCTGGATAGATGCGCATGCCGATATTCATTCGCCATATACTACGCCTTCGGGTAACATGCATGGGATGCCTATTGCATGTAGTCTTGCAGAAGATAACAAGGACAAACAGATTAATAAGCTGGATGATGAAACAGCAGAGTATTGGGAAAAATTAAAGAACCTGGGAGGCATTTCTCCGAAAATCAATTATGGTGATCTTGTTTACATTGCCCTGCGTGATTTTGAAGCTCCTGAAGATTACCTGATTAAGAAAAATAAAGTCCGTGTATTCAACCTGCAGGAAATCCGTAAAAAAGCGGTTGAGCGTGTAGCTATTGAATCACTCAATTACCTGGAAGGATGTGATATGATCTACGTGAGCTTTGATGTGGATAGTATGGATTCACGTATATCCTCCGGCACGGGAACCCCGGTGCCGAATGGGATCACCGAAAAAGAAGCTGGGAACCTGATCTATTATATCATGCGGAGTAAAAAAATTGCTTGCTTCGAAATGGTAGAAATCAATCCTACATTGGACAAAGAAAACCTGATGGCTGAAAATGCTTTCGAGATCCTTCAAAAAGCTACTAACCAGCTGAGTCACGATTTCTAAAAGTTTATCTTCTGACTGATAGGTATTGGCAAGTATTTCTATAATTTACCTTTTAACCATTCACTATAACTTACAATCTCTGAGTCTTCCTGCTCAATATTCTTGGAGATGAAAGTCCTGATATTTGTTTTCAATTTTGTTTTCGCTGAAGGTTGTGTGGTGGTAACAAGGCTTTTTATGAATCCGCACATACTTTTTTCTTTTTCGAAATTTTTCTGGTTCATCAGTGCTTTGAACTCGTTTTGGAGCTGTGATAATCTGGTCAGCACAAACTCCGTATCTCCCGAATCGTATCGTACCATAATTTCAAACACTGCGATCTTAAAGCGAAACGCTGCGTCCAGGTTAGGATAACTTTCCAGCATATATAGCCGCGATAGTTGTTTGAGCGATTGTCTGTATTCTTTCAAGCCGAAATGCGAAACAGCAAGGTTCAGGTAAACGAATCCGATATGTAAAGGATGGTTCCTGATTACAACCTCTTCTTTTGCTTCGTTTAATATTTCAATTGCTTTTGTAAGGTTGGATTTGGCGTAATTGTTTACTAATATATTGTAGTAATAAAACACGTATTTATCGCGAAGTGAATTGTTGAACTCACGCATGGCTTCATTCAGTCGTTGTGCAAACTCAAGCGATTCGCTGATCTTGTTATTCCGGAACAGGGAATTGCAGAGATAAGTAAGCATCTGCAGTTTGGTTTCGTGATTATGAATGGTAAAGAGCTTTTTTTGTGAGAACTCCCTGTACGTTTTCTGCAGGTATTTTTCCAGTGCAACATAATTGTGCTGTTGTAGCAAAATCTTACTTACCGCATGATAGAGCTTAAAACGAAGCTGTATATTATCATTAAGTGTTTTTGAATTGGAAAACGACTCTACTGTTTGCTGGAGCTGCTCATAAATTTCTTCGTCTCCTTTCCCGAATGTTTGCGAGGCTTTTATATTATAGGTTACCAAGGCAAGCACATCATCAATTTCCTGGATCTGGTTCAGCTTATCCCTGTTTTGTCTGCGTTTATCAATGTATTCTTTTGGGTTTACTTCCAGCACTTCCTGTGAGAGTTTTATGTATTCATTGTACAGTAGCTCCAGCAACGCCGGCTCATCAATTTCACGTGCTTTTTTTTCGGCTTTATTTAAATAGTAAATGGCAATTTCCCATTTGTTTTTTTGAATAAAGAGCTTCGCCAGCAGAAAGTTATTCAATACAAAGTTTATGGCATTCTGGTTATAATTAAGCAGGAGCAAACTTAAACCTACGTCTTCCAGCAAGCGGTTCTTTAAACGGTAAAACGGATTTTTGTCTGATGAATCGTACAGCTTTTTGAAAACTTTATCTTCATCCAGTTCCCCATTGTTTTTTCTGTAGGAATCAAACAACTGAATGTCTTTTCGTTCGGTATTGGCATTTGTGCGTGTAATAAACAGTTTAAAGTTGCGGATCTCTTCTTTAGAAAGATTGCGGATTATATCTTCGAGTGTTTGCATAGGTACATTTTGAAGACGTAAGATAAGTGTAATTTTATTGCCGGCAAAATGAAATATCTTATTAACTTTAGATTACCAAAAATTTTTGATCTATGAAAAAGGCGGGTCTTTTATTCTCTATCCTAATCTTAGTGGCAAATGGTGCTAAGGCTCAACTTCCACTTGCCATGTACGATTCTCTTACCTTTATAAATAACGATACCGTTCCTTATGGAGACGCTGTGCTGTATACCTCAGTGGTGAAGAACGAATCATCAACCACTTATAACGACTGGCTGGGAGTTAAAATGATGCTGGATACCACAAGCAGCCAGGGGGCTGACACAGCGCATTTTATTTTTATCAATACTGAATGGTTAAACGGGGGAAACCAGGTTACCTTATTGCCCGGCGACACGATAGATATTTCCGACACAATATTTATTAATGCTCAGTTTAAGAATGGTATTAACACGGTTGTGATCTGGCCGATAAACAATACCGAACATAGTGTCGGCAGAGATTCCGCCAAGTTCGACCTGTTGGTGTTTGATCCGTTAAATGTATCGAAAGCGGTTTCAGAAGAAGTGCTCACGCTTTATCCAAATCCTTTTTCCGACAAAATCTGGCTTTTAACCAAAGGAAATACCAGGCTTGAACAGGTAAGAATTATAGATGCCATGGGCAAATTAATATTAGTTGAAGATACACCTCAGAAATCGTATGTTGAAACCGGGAACCTGTTGCAGGGAGTATATTTTATTGAGCTTACTTACAGTAGCGGCCATAAAAAGCGGATTAAGGTGATAAAACAATAAATTCGTCTGTATTATTCAGCTACGTGGCTAAATCTAGCCTCTTTGTCTTTCTTATTAGTTATCTTAGTAAAATAATCACTATTCTTAATAGTTATTGCTGTGAAGGGAGAACGGAAGACATACGAGTCGAGGAGTAAAATGAGTACGCTCAAGCTAAACTCATTATTGGAAGTAACGAAAGCAATCAACAATAACGCCCCCACAAGAGAACTACTGGAAACATTTGAGGACACACTCAAAAACAAACTAAACATAGGTAAGCTGGCCCTTTTTAATTACAATGAAAGCTGGGAATGTATTTTGACCTATGGATTAAAAGATGAGCATGAGGAGATCAATGTAGAACGTGATTTACTGCAGCATAAAGAGATTAGTATTGTAGATGCTCATCATGATTTTAGTTTCGAGATCATCATCCCTGTATATCATAAAAATCAACCGTTAGCTTTTGTACTGATTGGTGACCTGGATGAAGATAAGCTGGAGCTGAGCCCGGTAATCAAACATTTGCCTTTTGTTCAAACGCTTACCAATATTATAGTAGTAGCAATCGAGAACAAACGCCTGTTCAAGGAGAATATTAAGCAGATTGCGATGCGTAAAGAGCTGGAGTTGGCTTCGCAAATGCAGAACATGCTCTTCCCCGAATCGCTTCCGAAAACAGAGCAGATCAATTTCGATGCTAAATACCTTCCGCACCAGGAAGTAGGAGGTGATTATTATGATTTTATCTGGATCAACAAAAACGAATTTATGTTTTGCGTGGCCGATGTGTCCGGGAAAGGATTAGCTGCAGCATTGCTCATGAGTAATTTCCAGGCCAACCTGCGTGTATTAATTAATCACACCAGTAGCTTAACTGAATTGGTAAAGGAGCTTAATACTAAAGTAATGTTGAGTGCAAAAGGCGAAAAATTCATTACCTTCTTTATTGGTAAATACAATATTCAAACACGAACCTTGGCTTATATAAATGCCGGTCACAATCCGCCGCTTCTTATAAACGGAAACTCCGTTTCATTATTGAGAATTGGTTGCACAGGACTGGGAATGTTCGATGAATTGATTTCTGTAAAAGAAGGATTGGTTCCTGTGAAGCCCGATTCATTGCTATTCTGTTATACCGATGGAGTAGTAGAAACCGAAAATGAGAAAGAAGAATATTTTGGTGTACACCGCCTGAGCTCTTTGTTAAAAAGAAACCAGCATATTACTCCGCGCCAAATCAATGAGCATCTCATTACCGAAGTAATTGATTTCAAAAAAACCAGGCCTTATGCCGATGATATCGCTATCATGTGTGGCAAGTTCCCGCAAATGAGCAATGAAAGCTCAGTTGTTGCCTGATCCTGCATTCCCCTTCCTTTTTAACTTTCTTTTGGCCTGAAACTATGGATTTTTCGTTAAATTTACATCTTAGCTCCGGATGTAAATTACATGGCATCGAACAATAACATACTGCTTCAGAAACTGGATGAGTTTATTCGTAAGTATTATAAGAATCAACTCATAAAGGGAGTTTTATACAGCTCCGGGCTTTTACTCCTGTTTTATCTCTCACTAAGTTCGCTCGAATACTTTGCGGAATTCGGAACAACAGTAAGAACTACGTTGTTTTATGGCTTTATTCTTTCCAGCGTGTACATTCTCACCCGTTTTATTATTATTCCGCTTTTGAAGCTGAATAAATTAGGTAAGATTATCTCTTATGAAGATGCAGCAGCTATAGTTGGAACACACTTTACAAATGTACAGGACAAATTACTAAATGTCCTGCAGCTTCAGCAAAACAAAGTAAGTAGCTATTCCGATGAATTGTTGGAAGCAAGTATTAATCAAAAAATAAATGAATTAAGACCGGTTCCTTTTACCGCGGCAATTGATCTCAACGAAAACAGGAGATATTTAAAATACGCTGCTATTCCACTATTGGTTCTTGTTTCTATTTTGATCATTGCACCGCGAATCTTAAGCCTTGGAACAAAACGTTTGATTAACCATTCTACTTATTACGAAAAAGAAGCACCTTTCACTTTTGAGATTGAGAATAAAGACCTGAAGACAATACAGCAACAGGATTATGTATTGAAAGTAAAGCTAAAAGGAGAAGAAGTACCTGATGAAGTTTTTATCACCATTGATGGGAATGAATTCAAATTACAGAAGGAAAATCTTTCATCTTTCGAATACACGTTTAAAAACGTACAGAATAGCATTCCGTTTGTTTTAAGTGGTGCCGGATTCAATTCGAAATCATATGAGCTTATAGTGCTTCCAAAACCAGCTTTGGTGAATTTTGATGCGATGCTTAAGTATCCTTCCTACCTGGGAAGAAAAGATGAAGTGCTAGCAAACACAGGTGATATCATCATCCCCGAAGGAACAAAAGTAGTTTGGAATTTCGCTACCAAAAATAGTGAGTTTTTGAAGATCTCTTTCAGCGATACTGCAATGAGTCTTAAGCCAATCGGCGAAAACAAATTCTCTTACACACGCCGCCTGATGCGTACCAGCAATTATGCGGTTACTACGGGAAATACCCAGGTAAGTGGATTGGATTCAGTGAACTATTCTATAAATGTTATCCAGGATGCTTACCCTTCAATAGAACTAAAGGAAAGAAAAGATTCACTCAATCCAAACAACGTTTATTTTTCTGGTATGGTAAAAGACGATTATGGATTCAACCAACTATTGTTTCATTATATTGTTTACTCTAAGGACTCTACAGAGAAGGCGACAGAAATAAAAAAGAACACTTCTATAGGAATTCAACGCGCTATTACATCGCAGGCATTCGTTCACGGGATAAATTTATCGGCACTGGAATTAAAGCCCGGTGATAAAGTAGAGTATTATTTTGAAGTGTGGGATAATGATGGAGTAAATGGAAGCAAGAGCGCGAAGTCTGGTCTGATGTCGTTTAAAGCGCCTACCCTCGAAGAACTGGATAAGGCTACCAGCGAAAAAAATAATGAGATCAAGAAAGACCTGGATGCAAGCATCAAGCAAGCCAAAGATCTGCAAAAACAGATCAATGACCTGAACAAGAGTGTGCTGGAGAAAAAACAATTGGGTTGGGAAGAAAAAAAGAAAATGGAAAACCTGTTGGAGAAACAAAAGGATCTTGAACAGAAGATAGAAGATATTAAACAACAAAACGAATTCAATAAAAACCAGCAGAACGAATACAAACAACCTGATGAAAGTATCCTTGAAAAACAAAAGCAGTTAGAGCAATTGTTTGAAAACATTATGACTCCTGAAATGAAGAAACTTTTTGATGAGCTTCAAAAGTTGATGGAGAAAATGGACAAAAATAAAGTACAGGAGAATCTTGAGAAAATGAATATGTCCAATAAGGATATTGAGAAAGAGCTGGATCGCACGCTGGAGCAATTCAAGCAGATGGAGGCGGAGCAAAAGATGGAAGATATTGTCAATAAGCTCGACGATCTGGCTAAGAAACAGGAAGATCTTAGTAAGCAATCGGAAGATAAAAACGCGGATCCTAAACAGCTTGAACAGAAGCAAAATGAAATGAACAAAATGTTTGAGCAGGTTAAAGAAGATTCGAAGGAGCTTGATAAGCTCAATAAAGAATTAGAAAACCCGATGCCCGTTCCGGACATGAAAGAAGAAGAACAAAACGTGTCTAAAGAACAACAGAACGCATCTGATCAACTCAAAAAGGATAACAAGAAAAATGCTTCCAAATCGCAAAAAAATGCGGCTGACCAAATGAAAGCAATGAGCGAAAAGATGAAGGCTGCGCAGGACCAAATGGAACAGGACCAAAACGCGGAAGATATGCAAACACTTCGCCAGGTAATGGAAAACCTGATGAATGTGTCTTTTGCGCAGGAAGAATTAGTAAAGGAGACCCAAAAAACAAAAAATAACAACCCGCAATATCCTAAACTTGCTCAGAAACAGAAAAAACTGCAGGACGATTCTAAAATGATAGAAGATACATTGCTGGCTCTGAGTAAACGAAATCCGGCTGTTTCTGCTTCTATTAACAGGGAAATTGCTGCTATCCAGATGAACATGAAGAAGGCTATCGAGAACCTGGCTGAACGTCAAACAGGAGAAGCTACTGTTAGAGAACAAAACTCCATGACTTCTATCAACAACCTGGCGTTGATGCTGAATGAGTCGTTGGAACAAATGCAAATGCAGGCGCAAAAGAGTAAAAATGATAAACCCGGTAATGGATCTTGCAAAAAACCGGGGGGAAAAGGAAACAAACCTTCTCAGAGCATGGCGAATATGAAGCAAATGCAGGAATCCCTGAACAAGCAGATAGAGCAGATGAAAAAAATGCTGGAACAGCAGGGAAAAAACCCTAATGGTAAAAAACCTGGTGATAAGGACGGAAAAGGGGCAAACGGAGGTATGATGCCGGGAGGAAACAGCGAACAATTCGCGAAAATGGCCGCAGAGCAGGAGGCAATCCGTCGTGCCATGCAGGAAGCTCTTCAAAAAATGCAGAAAAATGGCAATAATCCGGGAGGCGACATCACCGAAAAAATGGAGGAAACCGAGACCGAATTGGTAAATAAAGTGATCACCCAGGAAACCATAAAACGCCAGCAAGAGATTTTAACAAAGCTCCTGGAACACGAAAAAGCAGAGCGGGAAAAGGAATTAGACGAAAAAAGACAGTCAAATGAGGCAAAAAATGAAAATTTAAGTAACCCTAGCCTGTTTTTAGAGTATAAGAGGATAAAAGAACAGGAAATGGAGTTGTTAAAAACCGTTCCGGCTTCTTTAAATCCTTATTATAAAAACAAAGTGAGCACCTACTTTAATAGTTTTACTAAATAATAGACATGGAAATGATACTTGCGCCTGACCAAAAATTACGTTTACCTTCAAAAGCAGAAAACCTAATACTGGTAGAAAGAATGGTCGAAGATGTTTGTGATATCTTTAGCATTGGAGAAGAAAAATTCGGGAATATAATTATATCTGTAACGGAGGCTGTAAACAATGCCATCGTTCATGGAAACAAAAATAACCCGGATAAAAGTTTCGATATATCCTTTAAATCGTCGGCAACTGACATTACGTTTGTTGTGCATGATGAAGGTTCTGGTTTTGATGATAATTTACTTCCAGACCCGACAGCGCCGGAGAACCTGGAAAAAGATAATGGACGAGGAGTATTTTTAATGAAACAGTTGGCAGATAAAGTGGAGTTTGAAGATGGAGGGAAGACCGTAATATTAAGATTTACCCTTAACTAAATAAAAATAGCTAATTTCAGTCCCGTTAATCACTTAACGGGATTTTTTATGCCTATACAATTCGCAAATAACGAAATTAACTTCAAGTTGAAGAACAAAACCAAACTGAAAGAATGGATCAAAACGGTTGTCGAAAAAGAGAAATTAATCCTTGGTGAATTATCCTATATTTTTTGCGATGATGAATCGCTTTTAAAAATGAATCAGCAATTCCTCGATCACGATACGTATACAGACATTATTACATTTGATTACCGCGAAGAAAAAACAGTGAATGGCGAAATATACATTAGCGTTGATCGTGTGCGCGAGAATGCGGAAAAATTTGAAACTACATTTGAAAATGAATTGCATCGCGTAATGATACATGGCGTACTACATATCTGCGGCTATAAAGACAAAACAAAAGCTGCGAAAGAGCTGATGCGTAAAATGGAAGATCAGAGTTTGAAGAAATTGAAATAAAAATTAACCACTAAGACACTAAGGGGAAAGAGATACACTAAGGCAATTTTTAATCTGAAGAGAATAAATCTTAGTGTTTCTTAGTGAGCTAAGTGCCTTAGTGGTAAACAAAAATAAACGAACATGGCTTTAATTAAACCGGTAAAAGGAATTTCCCCAAAGATGGGAGAGAATTGTTTCCTCGCAGAGAACTGTACAGTTGTTGGAGATGTTGTAATGGGAAATGATTGCAGTATTTGGTTCAATGCGGTGGTGCGTGGTGATGTAAATTCGATCCGTATGGGCAACAAAGTAAATATTCAGGACGGAGCAGTTGTGCATTGTACCTACGAAAAGACTAAAGTTCATTTAGGAAACAATGTGTCAGTTGGTCACAATGCAATTATTCATGGATGCACTGTACATGATGATGTATTGATTGGAATGGGTGCAATTGTAATGGACAATTGCGAAATAGGATCTAATTCAATTATTGCGGCGGGAGCGGTGTTGCTCGAAGGAACAAAAGTTCCACCCGGAAGCGTTTACGCAGGTGTTCCTGCAAAGAAGGTAAAAGATATAAACCCGGAATTACAAAATGGAGAAATAAACCGGATCGCGAATAATTACCTGATGTACTCCAGCTGGTTTAAATAGTAATTACTGAATGTGCTGGATTTTGTGAAGGTGATAATTCTCCAGTTTGGTTTTTAAACCAGACATTTTCACCCAGAAAATGATCCAGCATACAAATCCTCCAAGGCTTAGCAAACCACCGATAAACGGAACAAATCCACAAACGGAAAGTATACAGAACGCCTTCCCTATTTTTGTAGCACTGATTAGCTCATCTTCATTCATTTCTCTTGCTCTGAATTCATTTTCCAGTGATTTCGTTACGCGGTTCACATTAAAAAATTGCCAAACAATATTAAAGATTGGAATAAGCTCAAGCCACACCTGGCCTTTAGGCATCTCTCTTCTTTCTTCTGCAACCTGTTCCATTGCTTTTTGCAGGGTAAGCAAATAAAATGCTTTTACAATAAGTCCGATCCCTATTCCAAAAATGAGGATTAATGCAATGAGAAATACTTCGCCATCATCAAATAGATCCATGATTTGAATTTTTATAAGTTAATATTAATGATTGTTG
>DASWXS010000629.1:0-2760 GCA_036405375.1 Bacteroidia bacterium | reverse complement strand
AATATCAAAAGCAACTTTACAAACTCAGAAGAAATTAAAATTGAAATATACAATACACTGGGACAATTGGTTCTTGAGCAAAACAAAGTAATTGCTCCTAATGCAATGGTGGATATTTCTACCTCTCCATTGGGCGCTGATGTATATATTGTAAAAGTTACAACCAGCAATGGTAAACAATTTACCAATAGAGTTGTTGTAGCAAAATAACGGGACAACATTAAATACAAAAAAAGGCCGGGTAATCCGGCCTTTTTTTTGTTTAAGAATTTTTGATTGTCTATTTCTTCAACACTATTCCTTTAAACCTGATTCTTTCTGAGCTATTACTGGCATTTGAAATGATCTCTACAATTCTATCCTGCCTGTCGTAAACCGTTTTTGTATCAAACTTAACCAGGACGATCCCTTTTTGTTTAGGCAATATAGGAGAAGAAGGAAAAGTGGCAGATGTACAACTACATTCTACCTTATAATCGGAAATAATAAGAGGTTGATTTCCGGTATTAGTGAACTCAAATTCCAGCTCAACTATTTTCCCTTGTTTTACGAATCCGAAATTTTTCTTTGGATCGCTAAATTTAAGAATCGCCTGGGCAGCCAGGTTTGGGGCAAAATAAAAAAGGAGAAGCGCACACAAAACAGCACATCTCCTTTTTAGAATTATTGAATACATTATTATTATTTTTTGTTCAGCAGGAACTGCTTTTCCAAAGAGGCAGTTTCCCCGTTTTTACCTACCGGCAAACTAACTGCTTCAACAAGGTCGGTAAATCCTTTTTTTGTGATCTTCACTTTATACGTAGTTCCTCCTTTCACCGAAAAGAAATACTCTCCTACTTCATTTGTAGTAGTAGAAGCCACTTTTTCACCGCTTTCTGTTGTTAGTTCTATTTCAACACCATCCATTCCTTTTCCTTCAAATCCATCGCGCACAACGCCTTTTAAAATGCTTAACTCGTTGCCGGTACTTTTCTTGAAATTCTTTTCAAGAACCGCGTAATTCGTTAAATCAACCCTGTAAATATCTGATTCCCCAATCCCACCTTCACGATTACTTGCAAAATAAGCATAGTTAGCATCTGCTGAAATGGTAAACGATTTATCGTCTCTATGTGTATTAATTGGGTAACCTAAATTAACAGGTGTGCTCCATTTGCCATTTTCAAGAACAGTTCTGAAAATATCCTGTCCTCCCATTGAATTATGGCCATTAGAACAGAAAAACAACGTTTTACCATCAGGACATAAAAACATTCCACCTTCATCAAACGAAGTGTTGATTTCCGGACCTAAATTAACCGGTTTGTCCCACTCTGTTTTGTTTTTCTTCGTTACCATCCAGATATCTGAATGTCCATATCCGCCTTTTCTTCCTTCACTCATAAAAAAAATAGTTTTTCCGTCAGGAGAAATGCATGCCCCGCCTTCCCAGTAGCTGGAATTAATAGGTTTTCCTAATGATTCGGGCGTTTTCCATTTATTGTTGTTTACCTTGGAAACAAACACGTCCCCTCCTCTTGATTCAGGGTCGTTCATATTATTCCTGTAAATAAAGATTTGTTTTCCATCGGCACTGATACCAGTACATGCATCATGAGCTCCGTCCACATTAACCTGCCCCGGAACCGGCTCTGCGGTATTCCATTTCCCTCCTGCGCTATCCCAGCTTGCAATATATATATCTTCAAAGTATTTTCCATCACCTTCTACATCCATAGGCGCATCTGTAGTTTCCGGTCTTCTAGAACTGAATACCAAACGTTTGCCATCGGCACTGATACTGGGAGCTTTATCATCGAACTGTGAATTGATTCTATTACCTGCATTTTCAATTTTTACAGGAACCGGGCTCGCGGTTAGCTTTTTAGCATTATTACAGTGGCTGATGTAAACGTCCACATCCACTTCTGCATTTTGCTTTTCAGTTGATTTGGATTTATAGGTATTGAATTCTGCTAAGGCTTCATCAAATTTACCCTGGCTAAGGTAAATATTACCTAATAAAAAATACGTTTCATTTTTTGGATTAGCTGATTCCTTCCCTTTCTTCAGATAATCAAGAGCTTCGTTCGGTTCTCCCAGCCTGAAATGACATTCTGCTGCATAATACAATGTAACTCCGTCTGTTGGATTAGAAGTCAGGATTTCCTTAAATATAGCCAACGCTCCCTTATACTGTCCTGCATATAGTTTTTGCTTCGCTTTCTCCAGTTTTAACAGATCTTTTGCACCCAGGTCATACACTGACTTTGAGATCATCATTGAATGATTGGCCTGTATTCCGGAAAATGAAAGCATTAACAAACTGCCCGATAGAAGTATGGATTTGATCATAGTATTGTTATTAGATTTCTAAAAGTAGAAATTATTTTAAACTAATAAAAAATTATTTGAATTGTACGAAAAATAACCCAAAAAGGATGCCCGGATAAAGCACTTATTGTGCCAAAAAGGATAAAAACCTGTTTATCGCTTCCCGTTTGGGTTGATCTAATTGATGAGAAATCTTTTGGGTGAGATAATTATAGGGATCAAAACTTTCAATTGTATTTTGATAACCTTCCAGAGACTTGCCCGTATTGGCAACTCCCATAGCTAATGCGTTATTAAATGATTCCAGGAATTCAGGATCATTGATTTCACTGTGGGAGGTCCAGGCAGCAAATGCAAAAGGAAGTCCTGTAAGTTTTTTCCATTCAACGGCCAAGTCATACTCATGCGGAAAAGTATTATTAATGGCAAAGGTGCGATCTCCGA
>DASWXS010000628.1:0-11080 GCA_036405375.1 Bacteroidia bacterium | reverse complement strand
AAACAGACAGCATACGAATAATAGCAAAGGCTAATGAGAGTGAGTTCACTACTTATAGCTGGGATTCGGTACCAAAAGGTAAAAGTGTGCTTTGGCTTCGCTTTACTTTAAAGAACGAGGACAATTATGAGGAAAAACTCTATTTAGGCAATAACCAGTTTGAGTATATTGAATTTTATGAGCTGAATGAAGAGAGCTCGTTCAAAATAAAATTGGGTGGCACTCATTGCGATCATAACCTGAGTGAAATCGTTATGGGAGCGAATACCTGGTTCTCTATGACATTGCCTCCTGGACAAACAGTTACTTACTATATACGTGTAAGCAATAACCAGAAAATAAAATACCAGTATTCTAAATTGCCTTTTTCCCTTTACCGTTCACAAGACTTTACTAAATTCAAAAACAACCAGACTTTCTTTAACTATTTTTTCTGGGGAGCGCTGATCATTATTACTTTCTATAACTTCATTCTCTTCTTCCAGTTACGCAATCGAATCTATCTTTTCTACGTTTTTAACAATGTGGTTATCCTTTTGTTTGTGCTCAGTCAATCAGGAATGATCTCGGAATTATTTTTTGCCGACTCTAAATATCACGAGGAGCTGTTACTTGTGTTCGGGAATATTGCTTTCATATTTTATGTGCTTTTCTGCAAAGAGTTTCTTGATCTGAAGAACATCCGTCCGAAATTAAACCGTATTCTGAACCGGGTACTGATTTTCTGGCCGATCCCGATGATCCTGATCCCCTTCAACCAGTCGGAAATAGCCGTTTCTATTGGTGGTTTGATCGCTATATGGGCTTACACCATGATCATGATAACTGCTTACCGTTCTATAAAGAGAGGGGTTGCCGGGGCTTCTTTTTTCTTTGTAGCGAACCTGTTTTATTACATAGGAACTATCATTTCTATTTTGCAGATTGGTAATATATTGCCAACCGTTTTCCTTGGCCTTTATGCTATCAACTTTATCCAGATCGGTACTTTATTACAAGTGAGTTTATTCTCTCTTACGGTTGGATCAAGGATCCTGATCATGCAACGCGAAATCGCCGAGAGACAATTAGAGCAGGAACGCATTAAAATGGAAGAGGAAGTAAAACGAACCAAATTAATTGAAGAGCAAAACCAGCAACTGGAGAAGAAAGTTACAGAAAGAACCGCGGAACTTGCAAAGCAACAGGAGCTTGCCGATAGCCGCAGAATCATTGCGGAAGAGCAGCGCCATATTATAGAAGAAAAACAAAAAGAGATCCTGGACAGCATCAATTATGCGAAGCGCATTCAATACACATTACTTGCTCATGATGAATTACTGAAGAAACATTTACCTCAGCATTTTATACTTTTCAATCCAAAAGATATTGTGAGCGGTGATTTTTATTGGGCTATTCAAAAAGACAATAAATTTTACCTTGCCATTTGCGATAGCACAGGACATGGAGTTCCAGGTGCATTCATGAGCTTGCTAAATATTTCTTTTTTAAACGAAGCTATAAGTGAGAAAGATATTGTGGAACCGAATAAGATCCTGAATTACGTAAGGGAAAAACTTATGATCTCACAAGCCGGCGCCAAAGACGGTATGGATGGAACTTTGCTTTGTTTTACAGAAGGATCTTCTGTAATCGAGTATGCTTCTGCCTACAATAAACCATTATTAATTCGTGAAGGAGCTCCAACAATATTAACTGCCGACAAAATGCCTGTTGGCCGTGGGGAACGAGCCCAGTCTTTTACTACGCATACTATAGAAATACAAAAAGGTGATAAGCTTTATTTCTATACAGATGGTTACGCCGATCAGTTTGGCGGACCGAAAGGGAAGAAATTTAAATATAAAGCGCTTAATGAATTGATTCTTGCGAATCATTCGAAAACCCCGAATGAGCAAAAACAAAATCTCGTAGTAACCTTCAACGCATGGAAAAAGCATGAGGAACAGGTAGATGACGTGTGTGTGGTAGGGTTGTGTTTTTAATGTTATGCTTAACCACTAAGAAAAGGCAAAGAAACACTAAGGTGTTAATCACGATTAATAGACATCCAAGCTCCTTTCTGAGTACAACTTAGTAACCTTAGTGGTAAAAGAAAAGGAGCCCTATTGGACTCCCTTACATTTATAATTTACAGATATTATTACTTCAAACTTCCGGTCATATCTTCCGGCTTCACCCACTGATCGAATTGTTCGTTGGTTACATAACCTAATTCGATAGCAGCTTCCCGAAGGGTTTTGTTTCCTTTGTGCGCTGTTTTAGCAATCTTCGCAGCTTTCTCATAACCAATGTGAGTATTCAATGCAGTTACCAACATCAATGAATTCTCCATATGTTGTTTGATCACTGGTAAGTTTGGTTCAATTCCGTCTGAACATTTTTCCGTGAACGAAACACATGCATCACCGATCAAACGGGCTGACTGCAATACATTAGATGCGATCAAAGGTTTGAAAACATTCAATTCAAAATGCCCCATGCTGCCCCCGATAGAAACGGCAGTGTCGTTACCAATAACCTGTGCGCAAACCATAGTTAACGCTTCCGGCTGGGTAGGGTTTACTTTACCCGGCATGATAGAAGAACCTGGTTCGTTATCCGGGATGATGATCTCACCAATTCCGCAACGTGGACCAGATGATAACATGCGGATATCATTTGCTACTTTCATCAATGCAACTGCAGAACGTTTCAATGCACCTGATAATTCAACCATCGCATCATGAGCTGCTAATGCTTCAAATTTGTTTGGCGCAGTTACAAAAGGAAGGCCCGTCAAGTCAGCAATTTTTTTAGCCACCAATACATCGTATCCTTTTGGTGTATTTAATCCTGTTCCTACAGCTGTACCACCTAATGCTAATTCGCGAACCATTTCCAATGCATTTTTAATTGCACGGATGCTGTTAGTGATCTGCTGTACATAGCCGCTGAATTCCTGCCCAAGTGTTAAAGGCGTTGCATCCATAAAGTGTGTACGTCCTGTTTTTACAATATTTTTCCAAGACTCTGCTTTTTTGTGAAGACTGTCACGCAACTTTTCCATACCCGGAATAGTAATCTCAACTACTTGTTTGTATGCCGCGATGTGCATAGCAGTTGGATATGTATCGTTTGATGATTGTGATTTATTCACATCATCATTCGGATGTAACGCTTTTGGCTCATCCGTTAATTTTCCACCACTCAATACATGTCCACGGTAAGCAATAACTTCGTTAGCATTCATGTTACTTTGTGTACCTGAACCTGTTTGCCAGATCACCAGTGGAAACTGATCATCCAGTTTATGAGCTAAAATTTCATCACATACTTTCCCGATCAGGTCCGATTTTTCTTTTGATAACACACCCAATTCCTGGTTAGCCTGTGCCGCCGCTTTCTTCAAGTATGCAAATGCATAGATCACTTCCTTCGGCATGCTTGCTTCAGGTCCGATCTTAAAATTATTACGGCTACGCTCCGTTTGCGCACCCCAGTATACATGAGCAGGTACCTGCACCTCACCCATTGTGTCATGTTCTGTTCTGAACTCCATGTTTGTTTTGTTTACTAAAGTCTCCATATTGTTTATTTTGTTATACGAGTATTTTGAATTACGAATTTATACGAATATACAACTGCTGATTACGAATGAGGTACGAATATACCAATCGTTAACTGTATACGCTATTTGTATATTCGTACCTCATTCGTAATAATTATTTAATAATACTTCCATTCACTGAACTTTCATTTTTCTCCGGCCACACAAAACTTAGTTCCCCCTGGGGATTTTCAGCCATCAGGATCATACCTTTACTTTCAATGCCTTTGATCTTGCGTGGAGCTAAATTAATCAAAATACTCACTTTTTTCCCTATTGCCTGTTCCGGTGTATACCATTCTGCAATACCAGATACCACAGTACGCTGATCAAGCCCGGTATCGATCTTCAGCTTCATCAGCTTATCTGTTTTCGGCACGCGCTCTGCTTCCAGGATTGTTCCCACACGTATATCCATCTTCGCGAAATCATCGTAAGAAATTTCTTCTTTCGCAGGGGCTAATGTTTTATTACTCGCTTCGTTCAGTTTTTTTGACTCTTCCAGCTTATTGATCTGCGCCTGCACATCTGCATCCTCTATCTTAGAAAACAAAATTTCAGGTTGCTCGTTGATCTTATGCCCCGTAGCTACATTGTTTGTATTCTTTGCATGCGACCATTTCAGTGGTGAAAGATTCAACATCTTAAATAACTTCGCACTGGTATGCGGCAAGAAAGGCTCACAAACAATTGCCAGGTTCGCTGCGATCTGGATAGAGATATTCATGATCGTACGCACACGTTTCTCATCAGTCTTGATCAGCTTCCATGGTTCCTGCTCTGCCAGGTATTTGTTGCCGATACGAGCTAAGTTCATCATTTCACCCAATGCTTCACGGAAACGGAATTTATCAAGAGAAGCAGAAATCGCATCCGGAATCTTTGCGATCTCTTCCAGAACCAATAAATCGGTTTTGGTATACTCACTAGCTTCCGGAACTTTTCCTTCGTGGTTTTTGTTGGTTAATACCAAAACACGATTAATAAAATTTCCGTAAATATCCGCCAGTTCACTGTTATTCTTGGTTTGGAAATCTTTCCATGTAAAATCATTGTCTTTTGTCTCCGGCATGTTGGCAGTTAATGTATAACGCAACACGTCTTCCTTACCTTTGAAATCAACCAGGTATTCGTGCAGCCAAACTGCCCAGTTACGCGAAGTAGAAATTTTATCTCCTTCCAGGTTTAAGAATTCGTTTGCAGGAACATTATCAGGTAATACATATTCTCCATGTTCCATCAACATCGCGGGAAAAATAATACAATGAAAAACGATATTGTCTTTCCCAATGAAATGAATCAAGCGTGATTCTTTATCTTTCCAGTACAGTTCCCATTTATTCGGGTTAGCTGTATTCGCGAATAATTCCTTTGTTGCAGAAATATAACCAATCGGCGCATCGAACCATACATAAAGCACTTTTCCTTCTGCACCTTCAACCGGAACCGGAACACCCCAATCCAAATCACGCGTCATTGCACGAGGTTGTAATCCATCTCCACTTTCCAGCCAACTTTTGCATTGACCTGATACATTAGATTTCCAGTCAGGATGACTATAAATAAAATCCTTTATCTGTGGAGATAATTTATCCAATGGTAAAAACCAGTTTTTTGTTTGTTTGATCACCGGCTTTGACCCCGACAACATTGAATGCGGATTGATCAGTTCCATCGGGCTCAGTGAAGAACCGCATTTTTCACACTGATCTCCATATGCATTTTCATTACCGCATTTAGGGCAGGTACCAACAATGTAACGATCAGCTAAAAATTGTTTTGCCTCTTCATCGTAATATTGTTCAGTAGTTTGTTCGGTGAACCCATTTGTATCGTAAAGTTTTTTAAAAAATCCCGCAGCTGTTTCTGCATGGATCTTTGAGGAAGTACGCGAATACACATCGAAAGAAATTCCAAAATCCCTAAAAGCATCACCCATGATCTTGTGGTATTTGTCCACCACCTGTTGAGGGGTTACACCCTCTTTTTTCGCTTTGATGGTAATAGGAACTCCATGCTCATCGCTACCGCAAATAAAGACTACATCTTCGCCTTTACTTCTTAAGTATCTTACGTATATATCTGCAGGAATATAACAGCCGGCCAAATGCCCGATATGAACCGGTCCGTTTGCATATGGAAGTGCCGCCGTTATTGTATGTCGTTTAAATGCCATAAATGAAAATAGAGGTACAAATATAGCAATTATATGGGCGGAAAGATGGGGTTTTAGAGCTTGTTTTCTTCCATTTTTGAGGGTAACCGGGGTAAATTCGCTGAAAATTTAAGTACATTAGAACTCTATTATGAAGGCTAATTTACTACAGATCATATTGACGTTGTTTTCTTTTTCTACACTATTTTTTTCCTGCTCAGAAAACGGTTCATCCCAAAACGAAACTGAAGCTCCGAAGGAAGACACAACCCTCATTTTCACCATCAATGGCACCCGCAAAGCATTTACCCTTAAAAAAGAAAAGTTCTTTGATCTGCGAAATTTCCAGGAATTCCTGGATCACTATTCAGGGAAAGCTCTTACTCACTTTGCCCGCATAGAATCAGACCTTACAGGTGATGGTATAAATGAAGAAATCTTAACCAAACTGCACATGGAAGATGGTAAAGCGATTCTCCATTGCTACATCTTAAAAAACGATGAACAGGTTTATGCCGATACATTAATTTCGGATGATGAATATTTCGCAGGTGAATATTGGAATAATGACACTGCATACTATCAATTAAAACCTTACTCCACTTTTTATCATATGCTAAGATATACCGATGTTTTGCTTGAAGGTAAGGAACAGGGCATGAATGAAAATTTGATTGAGTTTTATCAAAACATGCGATCAAATGAACTTTCAGAAACCGTAAAGGACTCTGTAAAACTCAAAATAAAAATGGATTCGATAACTACTTATTTAAAAGGATTCAAAGGCAAACTTATTCAATCGCTCAGTTTGATGGATGCAGATGTTTTATTCTGGAATGAAAACACAGAACGCTTCGAACTACTTTATATGCCTTAGTATATGAACGGCATGACAGATTTAAAGATAATACATGAAGACGACATTCTGCTCGTTTATAACAAGCCGGCCGGGCTAATGGTGGAGCCGGACAGAAACAATCATCCTAATTTATTACAGGAGGCTAAAAATCATTTAAAGACGGATAACAATAAAAACCCTTATGTTCAGCATTTACACCGCTTAGACCGGCCAACCAGCGGAATCGTTTTATTCACTAAAAACAAAGAATATTTAAGAAACTTAAGCGAGCAGTTTGCTCAACGCATGGTGTCAAAAGAATACCTGGCATTAACCAAAATTGCGCCACCACAATTGGAAGGAAGATTAGAACACTGGCACCGGAAAGAAAAAAAGAAAGCCGTTCTTGTGCCCGAAGGAACTGAGTTTGCCGAGAAAGCCATATTGGAATACAACGTAAAACTGTTGGGCGAAAACTATTTGTGGCAAATAAAATTACACACGGGCAAGTATCATCAAATACGGGTTCAACTGGCAAGTTTAGGCTGCCCCATTTTAGGAGACGAGTTGTATGGGTCAAAAGAAATTTTCCAACCCAATGCTATTGCTTTACACGCATGGAAATTACGAATTCAACATCCGCTAAGCCATAAGGAAATGGAGTTTATTGCTGATGATATTCCTTTTATGGGATAATCAGGCATTCACCTTCACTGCCAATACTTCTGCAAGTTTGGCAATTGCAAAGTCAACCTCTTCCTTGGTGTTGTATTTACTGAAGGAAAAACGAACGGAAGGACGCTCCATATCAATTCCTAATCCGCGCAATACATGTGAACCCTGGTTACTTCCTGATGAGCAAGCGCTACCTCCTGATGCGGCGACACCCGCAATATCAAGGCTGAATAGCAGCATCTCCCCATTTTCGTTTTTAGGGAAGCAGCAATTTAAAACAGTATACAAGCTATGAGCATCATCTTCTCCGTTTATAGTAGTTCCGGGAATAATATTTTGTATCTGCTCACGCATGTATGTTTTCAAATGCTGAATGTGTTTTTGATGCTCATCCATTTCGCGGTAGCAGATTTCCAATGCTTTTGCAAGACCAACAATGCCCGCGACATTTTCTGTGCCACCACGCATATTGCGCTCCTGCGCACCACCGTGAATGAATGGGTTGATTTTAATTCCATTGTTGATATACAAAAACCCAACGCCTTTTGGCCCGTGGAATTTATGAGCTGCACAGGTAACCAAATGCACTTTCATAGCAGGCAGGTCCATTGCATAGTGCCCCATTGTCTGCACCGTATCACTATGGAAAATGGCATTGTATTTTTCGCACATCGCTCCCACTTTTTCAATCGGCAACAAGGTTCCGATCTCATTATTCGCATGCATCAGGGATACAAACGTGCGGTCGTTATTTTTCAGTAATTCTTCCAGGTGGTTCAGATCAACATTTCCCTTTTTGTCGATGTTCACCCAGCTCAGTTTGATCTTCCCTTCTTTTTCCAACACCTGCAAAGTATGCTCTACAGCATGATGCTCAATTTTAGAACTGATCACATGTTTGATGTTGTGAGTAGCCAGGGTTTGAACAATAGCCATATTATCGGCTTCCGTTCCGCCACTGGTAAAGAAAATCTCAGCCGGGGTAACATTTAATAATTTAGCAACGCTTTTACGGGCGGTTTCGATAGCAGAGCGTGTTTTTCTTCCGAATGCATGAATAGAAGATGGATTTCCGAATTCTTCTTTCAGGTAAGGGAGCATTGCATCGAAAACCTCGTTATCCAGTTTGGTAGTAGCAGCGTTGTCTAAGTATACTTTCATATTCAGTTTATGTTAACCCAACAAAATTTCCAGCGAATTTCGGTCAAATTTCCGGGTTTGCAAAGTTAAGAAATCCACATAATTAGCAATTGGAAACGCTGTAAAAGAGGTAAAAATTGCCTGAAAAACACTTAAAATCAGATGAAATTTTAAAACGCCATCTGGAACCCGGCTCTTATACCAAACGGGCTCTTAACCTGGTTTTTATAAGTAAGACGCCAGAATGCATCTACCCTGAAGAAGCGGAAAATATTTTCTATTCCAGCGCTCACTTCCTGGTAAGGAACAGTATTTAAAGAATGAAGTGTTTTAGGGAAAGTAAGTTCTTTCCTGTTTTTTTCGCTCACACTGCCGAACAATACTTTATAGGTAACTACTTCTCTCCATTTTAAACGTTTCAGCAATGGAATTTTGTTCAGGAACAAACCTTCAAAATGGTGAAACATCCAGAAGGAAGCATACTGATCGCTGGCAAATTCATAATAGTTCATCATATTATACGACATGAAATCGTAGATATACGTTTGATTTCCTCCGTGCAACTCCATTAATGGATACGGAACATTTCCCCAGATCTTTCCACCTTCAATAGTAAAATCAGTATATCCCAAAAGTTGTCCGAAACGGATACGATCATTGATATTCAAAACTACTTTATGATAATCGTACTGTCCTTCGTAGATCTGCTTCAGCGATTTGATGTACGTTAGCTGAAGAATTGGATATTTGGTTCCAAGGCTCGTACGCGTGAAATCACCAGAAATATATTTTTCATCAAAGGCAAAACGCGTAGAGAATCTGATCTCGCTGGTGCGGATAAAAGGCTTCTGCGCCGAATCGCCATTCTCTTTTATGTAATCGTAACTAAAACCACCAACAGGAGATAGCTTTCTATTAATAAATGTTACTTTGTTCGAAAAGCCCTGGAACCACTCGTGATCGTACCACAATTGTGTTTGTTCTACACGCGTTAAACTATTCAGCGGTGTTCTTCTAAAGAAAGAAGCGAAGAAGTTATCCTGTGAGAAACCATTCTGGCTCTGGCCCAAAATTTCGAGATCGCTCTTGTAATTCATACCCACTAATTGCCGGTATGGTTTCTTAGAAAGAAAAGTTTTGAAACCCGCAGAGTATTTCCATTTTTCATCGCGTGTACCGTAAGCTACATAACCACTCAGCTCATACCAGCGACTGAATTTACTTGAAGTTCTTCCTCCAAAACGGAAACGCGGGCCTTCCAGACGATTATACGACATCAGGTTAAAATATGGTCCGATCTCAAAATTGCCAATAGTTTTGTATCCCGCTACCAACACACTTATCACATCTACCCAGCTTTTATAAATAGGGAGCTGCTGAATGGTGTCGATCATTTTATAGATCTTTTGTTCGTTAGCCGTAAGCGAATCGTGCCGGTTCTCATTCCAGAACGTATCATCCTTTTTGGTTGCCCCCTCTTCCACCACAATATTGTCTCCAAACTTGAAGAAGTCGGCATCCTTCGGTTTGTTTACTACAATCTTTTTATAGGAAGTAGTTTTACGTCCGTAAATACCTACTCCTTCCTTTTTGCTCAAACCGATATCCGGTTTAAAATCGATCACCAAACGGTCTTTGCCCAGCATCCATACACTGTCTACAAAAGCAAACTCCTGTATGATACTTGCCGCGGTAATAAAGTTGATGTTTGCATCGTTCGGGATACTCATCTCCAGTCGCTTTACACCATGGGTTGTGTCTGCCAGCCAGATGTTTCCACTGAATAATAATTCCTGCTTACGACGCGGTTTGAAACGGATCTGGTGACACCAGTGCCCGTCAATCATCATGCTGTCTTCCAGGTAAAACTTGTAATTAAAGATCGCATTGTCACAAATTGGAGATTTAAAATTCTTACCAAAAACCAAAATATCATTGTCGTACACATTTACGTTCTGGTACATATCACCCATTACCTGTGATATACTCTGGTTTTCGAGACCGGTAATCTTACTTGCTTTAATGATCTCTTTTTTCAGTTTCGGATTATCCCGATAATAAAACTCAGAAAGTGTTTCGATCATGAACAAGGGAAGGAAAGGTTTTTCGGAAGAGTTGGAGCTGTCTACATTATTAAAGATGAATTTAACAGGTTTGAATGCTTTTTTATCTTTCAGATTTTTAGGGATGTTATTCAGGTCAAACTCCAGTTTGTTATATGCCTCGTACTGATAACCCGAAAGTTCACGCTTATTGTTTTGTTCTTTATGGTCAATTGCCAGCCTGATCCATTTGTGTGCAGGGTTTTCACCCGGGTTAATCACAACCTCCATAAGTGAAACACCTTCCTCATACAATTCAAGCGGAACATTAATAGTTTGGGCAACTCCTTTTTTTACAGGTGCCGAAAATTTCTTGTACCCAACATATGATGCAACAATTGAATCTCCTTTTTGTGAAGTATTAATCTGGTAATTTCCGTCAAAATCAGAAGTCGCACCTGCTGTAGATCCTTTCAATACAACGTTCACAAAAGGTAATGGCTCTTTTGTTTTTGCATCGAATACTTTACCACTGATCACAGTGTTTTGCGCATAGGCAAACGAAGACAAAATGAAACAAATAAATATTACAATCCGCTTAAGAATTAACTGATTTTAGTAGGTGGTGAAGATAGCAGTTT
>DASWXS010000627.1:0-2582 GCA_036405375.1 Bacteroidia bacterium | reverse complement strand
CAACTTCCGGCAATTCAAAGTTAATCACATGCGACAATTTATCTACATCAATTCCTCTCGAAGCCACATCGGTTGCCACCAACACATTTATCTTTCTATCCTTAAATCCTTTCAGTGCTCTTTCGCGTGCTCCCTGCGATTTATCGCCATGAATTGCTTCCGCCTTAATACCGTCCTTGTTCAGGTCTCTTGCAACCCTGTCTGCACCACGTTTGGTACGTGTAAATACCAATACATGATTTATATTTTCATTCTTAATTACAAATTTCAATAAAGAACGTTTGTCTTCCTTCTTCACATAATAAATACTCTGTTTCACTAATGTTGTAGTAGACGAAACAGGGGTTACAGCTACATGTTCAGGATTAACCAATATTTTGTTGGCCAATTTCATAATATCAGGAGCAGCAGTTGCCGAAAAGAATAATGTTTGTCTTTTTGCCGGTAACATCGGGATGATCCTTTTGATGTCATTGATAAAACCCATATCCAGCATACGATCTGCTTCATCCAATACAAAATGCTCTACTGAATTAAGTTTGATGTATCCTTGTTGAATGAGATCCAAAAGTCTTCCAGGAGTCGCAATTAAAATATCCACACCTCTTTTAAGCGCAATTACCTGGTGGTGCTGCGACACGCCACCAAAAATAGTAACATGTGATAGCCCAAGGTGCTTTCCATATTCAGTGAAATTGTCGCTGATCTGTAATGCAAGCTCTCGTGTAGGAGCAAGAATCAACGCTTTGATACCTTTTTTTGAACCCGCTTGTTTACTGTCTAAAAGTTGTAGAATAGGCAATGCAAAAGCTGCAGTTTTTCCGGTGCCTGTTTGCGCGCAGCCAAAAATATCTTTACCCTGTAAAACAACTGGAATAGCCTTTAGCTGAATTGGTGTGGGAGTAGTATACCCCTTTTTCTCGAGAGCAGAAAGGAGAGGTTTAATAAGTCTTAAATTCGAAAATGTCATTTATCTGTATATTCTATCCAAAAGGCTATAAAATCGGCCTGTTGGTCGCCTCATTAAGAAAAGTGTAAAATATCGAATTGCAATTAGAGATTTACAAACAGATTGAGATACAATCTTCAAAAGAAGTATGCAAAGATACGCTTAAATTCGGAACTACCAAATAAATCTCGCGTAAATATTTGAAAATAAATAAATTGTAAGATGTCCATTGCCGCACGCAAATCAACACTCCGTCAGCCTCAACTTCCTTCTGTCACTCTAAACGGTTAGGGTTCAGTCAAAAATCTTACCTTAGCGACCCGTTGACGAATTCAGAATTATGCAAGTTATAAGCGAAAGAGTAAGTATTTTAAATAAAGACAATGTGTTCAGCCTGGTAGTATTACCTACCGACAAAAAATGGAAGGTGAACTTGTTGTTTATCTGGTTAATGCTTTGGACAATTAGCGGAGTAATTTATATTTCCACCTATTTCAATGCGTCCAGTGAAGGTAATTTCTACCGTTATCAATACGATCTGGCCTACAAGCAAAAGAATGAAAAGGTAATGAAAGATATTGAAAAGGGAATTGAGCAGAATCAAAAGAAACGTTTATTTATATTAGGCCTGATAGCATTCTGGGCATACTTTGAGTATAAAGTAGGAAAGGCTTTTTTGTTCAGGAAATTTGGAAGAGAAAAACTCTGGATCAAAAATGGAAAATTATTCTACCAGCGTGAGATCAATAAAAAAGGAAAGATAAAAGAATATGATCCTGCTTTAATAAATGACCTGGAAGTTCTTAAACCAAATCGGGCCGACTTTTTCGTTCAGGTGTCTGAAGCGTTTTGGGTGATTGGTGGCGAACGCTTGACTTTTAAATACGCTTCAAAATATATTAAATTCGGTTTGCAATTGAGCGATGAAGAAGCTGATAAAGTACATAAAGAATTAAAAAAGGAATTAAAGAAATATTAAAATGAAGAGAATTGTAGTTTTATTGCTGGTAGTGTTTTTGTCGCAGGTTGTTAGTGCGCAAAAAGAATTTACCCAATTTCGCTCACCTAAAAATGTTTTTTACTGGAAAAATAAAAAACCGCATGAGGCTTACTGGCAGCAGGATATATTCTACAATATCAAGGCAAGTGTAGATGATAGCACCGATATTGTTACCGGTAATGAGGAATTAACCTACTGGAACAATTCGCCGGATGAACTGAATTATGTATACTTCCATTTATATGCAAATGCAAATACAAAAGATTCTTATCTCGCTGATCTTTATAAGAACAATAATTATCACTTAAAATTCGGGAAGTATCGCGGCAAAAATCTGGGTACGGAAGTTACCAAAATGGAAGTGGATGGTAAACAATTGAAAACTGAATTGGATAATACGATCTTAAAAGTCTTTCTTGATAAACCTTTAAAATCCGGAGATTCCATTACTTTCAATGTTGACTTTAAAACCTATTTCGATAAGGAAGCCATTCGTAATCGCATGAAGCTATTCAATGCCGGACCTTATAAACATTACGATATGGTGCATTGGTATCCCCGTATTTCAGTTTACGATAAAAAATTTGGCTGGGACACTGAACAGCATATGGATCATGAATTTTATGGAGATTA
>DASWXS010000626.1:0-2808 GCA_036405375.1 Bacteroidia bacterium | reverse complement strand
GGTACAAGATTATATTTCTGCGCAAGACCTGCGGAAATGTAAGCTGATTTCAGTGTTACAATGTTGAGTGAAGGGTTGCGGTAATATTCGATCTTCCATTCATCCAGTTTTTCACAAATAAATGTTGTACGATCAACAAGTCCCTGCATCTTAACTTTCCAGCCAACCGATCCGTGAATCCTTAAAATCATCCATACACAAACAGCATTGGCTCCTGATCTGCTTCCGCATAATGTATAGTCTTTTCCTTTTACATAACCGGCTTCATTAGTACATACATGTTTCAGGAAATTCTTCCTGATCAGGAATATTCCTGTTCCGTAAGGTGCTTGCAACATTTTGTGTCCGTCAACAGAAAAGGAACTGATATTCTCATTCCTGAACGAATACCACATATTGTTACATGTAAAAGGGTAGATGAACCCGCCATAGGCAGCATCCACATGTAACTTATAATTGATCTGGAGTAAATTCAGTAAGTAGGTTACCTGTTCAATATCATCTACTGATCCAAACATGGTGGTCGACATATTGAGATTTACAATAAAGTATTTATAGCCGGCCGCCAATGCATATTCCAGTTTCTGTTCCAGGTCACGAATCACAATCGCCCGGGTTTGCTGATTTACTTTTAGTACAAGTCCCTTCAGGTTAAGTAAATTGAGCGCCTTAGGAATGGAATAGTGAGTGTCTTCAGAAAATATAACTGCTATCTCATTTATTTTTGCACCGCAGGTATGCATAAAGTGGTTCCTGTAAATCCATAATGCTTCAATGTTTGCCTCAGTTCCTCCACTTGCTACATAACCATCATATGTGTTGGTCTCAGCCCCAAAGATTTCCTCGGCACAGATCTTAATAAGGTCCTTTTCTATTTCCTGTGTTCCTTTAAAAAAATCCTCTCGCTCATCAGCCAGAGTATGAACACCAATGTGATTTGGATTAGCGATTAGTGTAGATAAAAAAGGTGCATCCTTTAGAAAAGGTGCGTCATCATAAAAAATATCGGTATCGAGAAATGTACCTGGAATGCCAAGAATATTTTCCGTACGGTAGTTTGTGTTCTTACTTAAAGCATCGAACACTTTACTTTTAATTTTTGAGTAGGAGTATTTTTCCCAAAGCATAGTATTATTTTTTATGACAGCAACTCATTTTTTGATCGCAATGTGTAGAAGTAGCAGTAGTTTCCAGTTTCGGACTGATGTATGCGATATTTAAATTCAAACCTCTTAGTATAAGAAGGACAGCCATTACTCCAACCATTACAGGTATTACTTTACGGATCATGTTTCTTGACTTAATAGTAATTAAATGACTTGTGAAAGTTATGATCAGCATAAATGGTATGGTCCCCAGGCCAAATACTGCCATAAAAACAGCTCCTTTAACTATATCCCCGGTTGCCACGGCACCTGCTACAGCTATATAAACAAGGCCGCAAGGCAAGAGACCATTTAATAGTCCGATACTGAAAAAAGAACGGATTCCATTTCTTCGGAACTGATCTCCAATCCTGGCTTTTAACTTATTAAGACCAGAATAGATGTACGCGGCAATTTTTGATTTGCCAGTTAAGGTTTTAGGAATAAATAATCCGATTAGAATAACGGAACCTAGGAAAATGGAAATACTTTGCTGCCATCCAAAAAAATCGAAACTTTGACCGATGATTCCGAATAGTATGCCAAAAGTTGAATAAGTTAGTATTCTTCCAAGATTATAGGTTAGTACCGAAAATACTTTTTTTGTCAGCGATAGGTTATGAACGGGTAGTGCAAGAGCAATTGGTCCGCACATGCCTACGCAGTGAAAACTTCCAAGAAATCCAAGAGATATAGCGACAAAAACAAATTCCATTTCTAAATTGTAATTACTTCTTCTTTATAATAGCTAAGGTTATTGTTTTTCCAGGTGATAGACATTTTATATATTCCTTTGCTCAGTAAGGATTTATTGATTTTCTGAACGCCATTCGTATCAGGAGAAATTTTAACGGTAATATCCTTAGAGGAATCAGAAGGTCTGAAAAGCAGGATTTCGCCCTCTATCTTTTTACTGTTTTCAACTTTGGGAATTGCGAATGAGATTCCTTCGGAGGTTACCTGGTAGGTGACTGTTTCTTCCAGGCTTTTTTCATTATGTATTGCGTCAATTCGCTGCTGATAATTCAATTCCTGCATATAGTAATCTTTAGTTACCAGCTCACTTTTATTATTGAAGCTCACCAATACCATACCTACAATTAATAGTACAAAACCTATGTACACTATACTGATTTTTATTCCCCAACTCATGATTTTAGTTTTAATTTGAAACCGGTCCCAGAAAATTTGTTTTTACGATTTTAATGAGTTTATCATTGCTATATATTTCCAAAGCGACCTCGGTTTTACGTTTTTTAATATCTTTTTTCTTAAGAAAAAGGAAGAAGCTACCTTGTGTCACATCTTCACTTTTTACCTTCAGATCTTTTCCTATGATCTGGATGTGTGCTTCGGGATAATTCTTCACCTTAATGCTTACCGGTAACTCTTTCCTGGTTTTATTAACCAGCTTTATCGTGAACAAATTACTAACTTCATTATCCGGCTGCTCCTGGTATAACATGCCTTTTGCCCTGATAACAGTTGCATCGTAATCTGACCTGCTTATCAAAAGAAAACTTTCCACTCCAACCAGGATCAACAAAACTATGCTGTATGCTTTCATTCTTCCCGTAAAAGACAGCTTTACCTTATTCTTTATCCCATTCTCTGAGTCCATACGAATAAGCCCCTTTTGTAAGCCAACACTTTCCATCATATG